>NZ_JBPWAP010000012.1:0-105164 GCF_051776705.1 Bacillus cereus group sp. BceL291
TATCAGAGGAAGCCCTTCAAGGCGTTACCCTATCATTTGACTTCTCGAAATAATAGTTCTGCTGAATATTGAATCAGCGCCTAACCTTTTCAGTTAGGAACGTGTCGCACAACTGCTCGATTGCAGTGCGAGTGGCCCTCACTGATTAAAGTTTCATTTTATTTTTGCATTGAATCTAACATCTTCACAATAAAGGCAGCTGCCTGACCACGAGTTGCTGTACCTCGGGGATCAAACTCATTATTTCCAATACCATTAACTACCTTTAGACTGTATAATCGTTGAACCGATTCTTTGTATGTTATTAAATGCTTATCTGTAAATGGTAATGCTACTAACTCACCTGTAATTCCTTTATATCGTAATGCTTTGTCAATCATAATAGATACTTCTTCACGAGTAATTGGTGAGTTAGGATCAAAAATCCCTTCACCACGACCATTAATAATTCCTACACTTGCACAACGTTTAATACCGTCATGAAGTGATGGATGTGCCTCATTAATATCTACAAATGACTTATTTCCCTCTGGTAGTTTAAGAGCATTCGAGATTAATTTCGCAAACTCCGCTCTCGTTACATTTCGATATGGCGCAAATACACCATTACCTTCGCCTTGCATAATACCTAGACTGTTTAATTTACGAATATGCCCTTCAAACCAGCCACCTGTAATATCATCTTTTGGTTTTTGTACTTCTTCCTTTGGCTTTTGTACTTCTTCCTTTGGTACATTGTAGTTAATTTTAATCCAACTTGGGTCATAGAAAATCCATTCTCCATTACCTACTTTATACCAACCATTTTTAACCGCTAATACTTTGTAACGATCTCCGTTTGAAGCTTTACGTACAACACGATGTTCAATACCCGCATCACTACGTACATTGATGCCACTACCATTTACCACTAGTTCCATGCTAGGTTCAGCTGGATTATTTTCATTTGGATTAAATGAGTCATTTTTATCTTGTAAAGGCGTATCAATCTGCGCATTTATATTTGCATACCACTGAATTCCTTGTACGAAACCAGCCCAATTACCACGTGAAATTAAAATGTCAGGACATTTTTTCCCGCTCCATTGTTGATGCTTGTAAATATGATCTGCACCAATTCCTTCTTTGTTCATTAAATAACCTGCAAGTCGTTTTGCATTTTCTAACGCTTTATTGTAATCACCGTCTTGGTTAACCGCGATCTCAATACCGATAGACTCCCTGTTTCCTGATCCATCTCCATCTCCTGCATGCCAACCATTTTCGTTTGTTGGTAAGTGTTGATAAATTTGTTTATCGTCTACAGTAAAATGCCATGAAGCTGTTCGGAAAGTGCCTTCCGTTGCTTGCTTGTATAAATATTTCGCGTGATTTTCAGCATTAGCACCAGCGGCTGTATTTGCGGTCTCATGAATTGTAATGTAACGTGCTTTCATCGGATTTGCAGGACGAATATCAGGATTTCCTGCTGGAACAATCCACTCCACAAATGGAACTCCTGCAAGTGTTCCATATTTCTTCGTACTCTGTGCACTATATTGAATACCTCTTGGCTTTGCAACAGGTTTCATTTGACGATCAGATCCATCATTTCGACCATCTACAGATTCAAATGCCTTTTCAATGTTTGAAATAGCTTCCTTTTCTGCTACTTGTCCCTTCTTAGCATTTTGCATTTTGTTTAATTCTTCTGTTTCATCATGTTTATGCTTATATTCTTCTAAAAGCATTTTTTCATTTTCAGATACTTCTGCTTCGTTAATTTGTACATGATCAGGAACTTCCAACTTGAAATTAGAATAATTTAATCCGCTCGTTCCATGTTCTCCCTGGGCAATATTAAGTTGATCAGTTTGAGATTTGTTTATCTCTTCTGCTGATGCTGATAAAGGTACGCTCCCTAAAATCACTAGACTTGTTGATAGTGCGATTACTTGTTGTTTGATTGTCTTATTCATTATTATAATAAATACATACACACTCCCACCGTGTATGTATCTCAACCTCCCTTGATTGTCACATTAATTTTTAAAAATATGAATCTACTATGTACTTCTATTATATTTTCTTTTTATTTACATATTTTAATTATTTCATTTTATACTCATTAAGAAAATATTTATATGTCATCCCTACAGATGAATTTCATCTAACATACTTTTTACAAATTTCGTCAACAAACATTATTTTACAACTAATTACAAATACCGTCAAAATAATCAATTTAAACTTAGACAAATAACTGGCATACAATTTCATAATAAGAGATCCTATACTATCGAAATACATCTATTACAAATTCCCTTTAACGTTTTCAACAATCTCATTTATCGTATTCCGATCAAACTTATCACTAATTTCATATGACTCACGATCTCCTACGAATTGCACGCCTACGATATCATTGCGATCCTTACCGTATTGCACTTCAATAATAGATCCTCGCTCTATTTGTTTCCAAATGAGACCTGCTTCATCTTTATTATCTAAAATAATGCAGTCTTCAATATTTTCATCAATCCCAATTAACTTATTATCATCCATATATCCAATCTCGTATTGTTGCCGTTCTTTCGCTTTGCCACTTACTAATATACCTTTGCTACCATATGAGTAATCCATATAGTCCTTTTTCTCCGTTTGTACCGCTTTCGGCTTTTGTGCTTCAGTTTTTTCAGCAGCCCCACAACCTGTAATAAGACTGATTGGGATAACCACTATTAATACTAATCTAGTAAATTTTTTTATCATTTGTAACCAACCTCATATATTTAATGCAAAACTCCATTTATTACTCTATTAAAGAATAACATGATACTAAGTAAACAGAACGAAAGATAACATATTATTTACATACTCGCACTTTAATGAAGGACTAGGCCATTTAAACCTAGTCCTTCATAACTTTAACTTTGCTTCACATACTTAATTGTATTAAATGACGTCTCATTAAATAATTGCAAGTTTTCCCCATCATAATCTTGAACTTTATATGCTATTTTCTTTTTTTGAATTGTATCTTCTACACCGTCTACTAAACGTTTATTGAGATGTAAATAGATTGTAAAAGCTTCCTTATCATATTCCCAAGTTCCTTCAATATAATTCTTTTTATTTGGATACTCACCTTTACCATATGTTTCAAATGTCTTATCACCTTTTAAAATGAGTGACATATTGAAACCGTCTGTTCCTTGGAATCCCCAATTACCGATTAATTCCGTACCATCTTTCACATTCTTCATAACGTTATCTGTATTAATTCCAGCTTTCTTATCTAACTCTTTCAAATCTTTCATTGATACTGTACCATCACCGATTTTAATATCCCCTTCAAGATCTTTGAATGCCTTAAGCCAGTAAATATCTCCTTCTTTCACTAACTTTTCAGATTTCTCTATTAACTCTTTATCAGTCTTATCACCTTTTTCTCTTTTTTCTTTTCTGGTGAATACTTCATTTATTAAAGAAAAAGACTCTCTAAAATAACTAATTGCTTTTTCAAAATCTTTTTGTTGGTTTACATACTCTGCAGGGGGATCTATCGACTCAAATTTATCTAACACTTTATTTAATTCTTTCACACTATCTACTATATCTGATTTCTTTTTCTTACCGTCAAAAACCTCTCTTGTAATATTGTTATGCTCCGCAAACAACTTATCAAACTCTACCCCTAATTTATACACTTTATTAGGATAGTCTTCCTTTGAAACTTTTTCTTTCTTACTATTAGACTTCGATTCTTTTACTTTAGACTCTTCCGTTTTCTCCTGTTTAGAAGTGTTCGTTTTCTCAGAAACTCCACAACCAAATAACAACATGACCGGAACTGCTACCCCTAGTAGTTTCTTTGCATTCATGACTGATTTCTCCTTCTACTTGAATAGATTACTCTTACTATACCCATCCTCTTTTTTTATCTTGTAATTAAAGTTACAATCGCAATAACTCCTAAAATTGGTCCCCAATATTCCATTTTTATAAAAAATAGCGAGTGTTTTTTGTTAAACATAACTTTTTCACCAGTTTCGGTATCTATATAAACTTTCCCATCTGGCTTATTAATATATTTACCTAAATACCAAGACATAACCCCTGATATAATAAACATTACCGCCATTGGCCAACTATGGTCTTGAAAATATGTAGCGTCCCCCGTTATAGATCCAAAGATAGCCTTACCCAAAAGAGTATTAATAATTACAATAATTGCGACTAAAAAACCCCAACCAGACCAAATAATCATCTATTTCTCCTCCTAAAGCGTACAACTTTGTACTTTATGTTAATTTGAACTGCAAACGAAAATGTTTAAAAAACCGAATATTCAGACGTTAATAATTATATTTAGCTTACATTCGATTCTAACTTTAATGTCCTAAATGCAAATGAACCAGATATAATTTGTAAAATTGTCGGAATAAGTAAAAAGAATAATGACATAAATAACATAACTATAGGAATCACAATCATACAAACTCCATAAACTTTATTATTAACCTTGTTTACTAAACACGATAAAATGAACAATCCTATTTGAACCGTTAAAATAATAGAGTAATAAGCTAAAAGTTCGTAATCAACCCCTTCCATAATATTAAACGCTACAACTATTAATATTATGGAAATAATAATTCCCAAAATGACACCAATTAAACCTAATACAAATTCAGGCGTTCTTTTCAATTCAATCCCCCTTTTATGAACCACTAACTGCTTGTATATTTTTCCCATTCACCATCATACCAAATATTCATTGGAAAAACTATACAAATGTATTTTTTATTCTACTATACTTTGCTTCTAACTATAGATAGCTTGTAGCAGTCACAAAATCAAAAGCTTCAAAATTACTAACCGAATTGTCATACTGAAAATTATAAATTAATATGATAGAATTGTAGGATTTCTTTAATTTAACTACTTCGTTAATTCGAGATAATATTTTATCATCATATGAACATCCCGTTAATAACATAGAAATGTCATCACTCGCTTCTTCTAACACTTCCTTTTCAATAAAATCCTCATCTACATCAATCATATCAATATTAAAATCAACAAAAAAACTCGCTGGTATAGCATCTCCTTCTTCATCATATGTAACATCGATATATGCATCTAACTGATCTTGCGTTTTCATATTACCTAACCATATTGAAACCATTCCATGTACTTCCATTGTAGTTCTCCTTTATTTTTTATCTTGCAGAACCAATTTTATAACTTACCGACTACTTTAAAACACATAATTTTTATAAAAAACATTTCTTCTTTCCATTTAGTTAAATGGGGTTATTCGGAAATTCATTATCATACTTATTAATTAACGCTTTATCATTTTCATTAATTGGTACTTCACCTAAGTATTTATGTTTCCAAATAATTATTTGATCACTAAAACTATATTCTGTTTCGAGCCAATTAGTATAATCGAAATGCATGTTAAATTCCCCACTATGTTCCAGAGACATTGTAAAAGAGTACCAAAGCTCTTGCTGATTATCTTTAAAAACATCTCTTAATTCCTTACTCAATTTATATAAAGAATCTTCTTTCCTTTCAAACTCCTCTTCATTAACTTCGTATTTAAAAGGAATTTCTACACTATACTTATAATTTTGTTTATTTCTGAAGTTGTTATAGAAAAAGTAAGTTCCCCCTCCAGCTTCTGATATTTGTGCATAAAAATAAAATTTCTCCCATTCTTCTGGAATCATGGCATGAACCGTTTCCGCTATCTCTCTATATAATCGATTCAATTTTATTTCCAATTGAATACCCCCTATTTGATTTTCATCATTCACTTTTTCTATATTATACCACCCTTTTAATTAGCTCTTTATTTCATCTAAAATTCAAACCAAGTTTCGATGCCTTTAGAAAGTAGACATACCTCTTAAATACAATTAGTATTAAAATAAGAAATATGAAAGACTTAAAAAGGCTCTTACATGAAGGAAGGAAGTTGCACAACTATGGATTTTAAAACAGTTATGCAAGAACTTGAGGCTCTAGGTAAGGAACGAACGAAAAAAATATACATATCTAACGGTGCGCATGAGCCAGTATTCGGAGTAGCTACAGGTGCTATGAAACCAATCGCTAAAAAAATAAAATTAAATCAAGAATTAGCTGAAGAACTTTATGCCACAGGCAACTACGATGCTATGTACTTTGCAGGTATTATTGCCGATCCAAAAGCTATGAGTGAGTCTGATTTTGATCGCTGGATAGACGGGGCATATTTTTATATGCTATCCGATTATGTGGTGGCAGTAACTTTATCAGAGTCAAATATCGCACAAGATGTTGCTGATAAATGGATTGCAAGTGGGGACGAGCTTAAAATGTCTGCCGGATGGAGTTGCTACTGTTGGCTTTTAGGAAATCGCAAAGACAATGAGTTTTCCGAAAGTAAAATTTCCGATATGCTTGAAATGGTGAAAGATACAATTCATCATTCTCCAGAACGAACAAAATCCGCTATGAATAATTTCCTAAACACAGTAGCAATTTCATATGTACCACTACACGAAAAAGCAGTCGAGATTGCAAAAGAAGTTGGTATAGTTGAAATCAAACGTGATAATAAAAAAAGCAGTTTGCTACATGCTACAGAGAGTATTCAGAAAGAACTTGATAGAGGAAGACTTGGTTTCAAGCGTAAGTATGTAAGGTGTTAAAAGTATGAAGGTGTCAATGTAGGAGAGATTGACACCTTTTTTGTGGACATTACTAGACTAACGGAGCTCCAAGTTAAAGGGAACCAATCATTCATCTCCCACTATACATCTCAAACTTCTTCTTTCAATTTATATACCCTATCTCTTTTCTCATCATCTTTGATAAAAATAAGTTTTCCTTCTGTAACAAAACCTTCTAATAGTAAACATACTTGTCCATATGCTTTAGGCTTATTCGTAGTGAATCTTTCATCGGGTATTTTACCAGATCGTATTAATCGTTCACATAGCTCAATCGCACTTATTTCTTCAGAATCAATTAATTCTAAAATATCTTTTTGTAATGGTGATAAAGGGGCTGGTACCTTACATATCTCAGCTACCTCCACCTTTTCTTTTTCTTCTTCAAATAAATCTTCAAATGAAATTTGATTCATTACACCTGTTCCTTTCTAACAATTGATTTATATAACATGAATTGAATTCTATAGGTACGAAAACTTTAAATATTAGTCATTGTTATGTAGCGCTTACCTCGTTACATGAATTTCAAACTCATGTACATCATTTCATATAGTATATTTTGATTATACCAAATATACGTTCTGTCTTCTATTGTAGAATTTTTATAACAGAAATGAAAGTAATAGTGAACATTTTTCTTCTCTTTAGTTGTATAGAAAACTATGTAAAAAGTTTACATAATAAAATTATAGTGATCTGTTAAATTTCTACGCAAAAAAGCACTTGTTGCCTTTAATTGACAATCAAGTGCTTTCAGTTCATATGTTTTTTTAGTAGCATAAATTTTGTAGGTCTTCGCTTGATTTTATATTACATCTTTCTATAAAAAACTGCAGTCCAATTATATCTAACACTTGGGCTACACTTCATATCAGACATTTTTTCATATAAATGTTCTTAGTATATTATTTTTGTAACTTTAAACTAGCAATTAACTCATCTAAACTATCCGAAATCTCTTCAAATGAACCTCGTTCAAAATCCTCCAATTCAACCTTACCACTTACATTATCTAAAACAACTATCAAACCGTTCCCCTCTACACCTATTGGAGTCTTATCAACCTTATTATGATTGTTTTTATACCCTTCTAAATTACTTTCGAAGGAATCCAATTCAATATTTGGTAATACAGGTTCTAGCCTAATATAATGATTACCAATAAATCCATCTAAATCAGCAAACCAATAAGAATTAAAATAATCATCAATTGAAGTGTGCAGTTTAATTTCAAATCTTTCCTCAATCTTCGTTAAATCATTCTTATTATTTTTTTCAATAGGTTTCCATGAAATTTCTTCTTCATCATCCATTTCACCCTGATATATAAATGAATCAACTTCTTCGTTATATGGCGTTTTAAATAAAAAATCTAACCCTTTATCAAAATATTCTTTTCTTAAATTAAAATATTTGCTCATAGCATCCTTCATTACCAAAATAATCACCCTTACTTTTCTAAGAATTTTTCTAATAGTTCAGCATATTTTTGGTCATTTCCCCAAACTCCTGCGCTTTTCTCAGCATTATGAATCCCTCCTAAACCTGGATGTAGCTTTGAGGGTACAGCCACAGCTTGACCTCCACCACCAATGTGATGATGTATTAAAGTGTCATTATATAATTCTTTTAAATCATATTGGGGAAAATGTTTTCTAAACGTTGGATTGTTTATAGGTGCGAATCCTAATTCTATTTTTTGTCTATTTGACCTATTAAACGCTTCTGGGTACTTCTCTAACATCTCTTTCCAATAAAAATCTTTATCGCGTAACCAACCCTCTGCATTGGTGTTTTTTTGCCCTTTACCAACATAGGGCATCTCAACAGTTAAGCGAGGATCCGCAGTATATTTAGCCTCTAGCTTACCTAAATCAGCACCACGATATGTTCTAATAGGATCATTAATATCACCTATCTTCTTAACCGTTTCACCCGTACCCTTACTAGCAAGAGAAGCCTCTACACCCTTAATCTCATCATCTATAATCTTATTACTTGCTGTATGATGCTTATTCACCCAGCTTTGTTTAGACGTTATTAAACCTTAGTCGCCACTTTCAAAACTTTTCGATTTGGCTGTCATATCATCTATGCTTTTTGCTGTTTTTTTCCAATCTTATCCCCTTATGAATTCTGGATTTCTCTATACTTAGCAAATTTGCAATAGCATAGGTAGTAGTTTATTGAAACCTCTCTGTTAAATAACCGTTCTATTCTAAAATAAAAAGGGGTATCTCATAAGCAAGTGAAACCCGCCACTTATAAGATAGCCCTTTAATTTTAACGCTCTATTAATCATGTAATTTACTTAAGAACTCTGTGAATGTATTAGCAACAAAAAATACATTTTCTCTTGCGATTTTCTCTGCTTCTTCTGCCGTAATCCCTTCACTTTCCATCAGCGCTTCCTTTTCCCATGCATCTTCATGTTCCCAAAAAACAACAATTGGATTTTCTTCATGATTTTTATAATCAAAGCAAATTAAATTTCCTGCTGGATCAATTCCAAAAGGAATTACATCTCTAGGTAAGGTAGCACGGTAGTTATTATAATCTCTTACAATATAATCACTACTCTCCTCATCAAAAGAAAGTAATGCACCAAAAACTCTTTCTATTCCTTCAACATCAAAACAATATGGTATTACATTAGCCCCATGATTTACCTTTGCACACTCGATATAATCTTTTGGAAACTCAACTCCCAGTGATTGACCTATTTTCTCCACAAATTCTTCCGTAACCGAATCATCCGCATACTTCCATTCTAAATTCTTCATCTAATTCCGCCTCCCCATAATCTATTTCCACCTAAATGATTCACACTATGAACTTCTTTTATTACTAATTGCATTTTCCCCGGTATTTGATGATGATGCCATATTAATCCATCTATTCTAGGCAAACCATCATTTATTTGAGCTAACTGCTTTTTAGTGAATAATTCTTTTGAGATTTCGCCTTTCTCAATTGCTTCTTTTACCAATTTAGTACATTCCCTAAATTGATCTGTATCTTTCATAACATAGAAATCTTTCTCTAACTTTAAAGAAAACTTAACATCATCCCCTTTAAATATTGGGAATCCTAAAATATCAAAATCTACTCCTTTTTTCACATGTGTTCCTCCTGCTAAAGGCTTATTTAATATATTATTTTTCGTTTTAGTATTCAAATATGTTTCTGTTAGTTCTACAACTTCTTTAAACTCTTCAACACTATCATACCCAAATTCTTTGATGGTAGTATCATCTACTTGTTTTAAGAAATCTTCAACACTATCATATCCCTTAGGAACAATTGATCTATTAATCAAGTTTCCGTCTTTATCGTAATTATTTTTAATTACTTCGTCAATTTCAGATCTATGAACAGCGTTACCCGTACCCTTAACCCCACCACTCTCCAAATTCGAGATCCTACTCTGAATACTCGCTTTTTAGGCATCATGGGCTTCTTGGAATTTCCCGCTATAGTTCGTTCCAGATCTAACGACACTTCCATCTGGCATTATTTCTACACCTTTAGCGAATGGGGTTACGGAGTCCACACCTTTTGCTAATGTATTTTCAATTATATAATACTAGCAATTTATGTTAGCCTTAATTCATAAAAAATTACTTTTTATAAATTCAACCCAAGTTTCTCGTTACCACATTTCTATATTATCTCAATCGTATCTTTTAAAGCTTCATTTACATTAATAGCCTTTTAAATAAAAAAACTGAAAGAGGATTTATCCACCTTCCAGTTTCTTCGTTCATTATTCTATCGGCCCCATAAATTGAGTAATTAAATAAACATGCTCGATAAGTTTGACTTTTTGTAAATTTTCTACTTTTTCTGGTCCACCTAGTGCAAGTAAAGGTGTGTAACCAAAACATTCATCTATTTCAAGCTTTCCGTATTTATTTAATGCCTGCTGATAATGCTTCCAATCCAATACTTTCTCTAAAAAATAATCATCTTTCGTATTTTTAAAGAAAAACTTGAATTTTCCAGCTACTACATCTACCGTACCTTTTCGATACTTAAGTAATAATAAATAGTTATTTTCCCACACAAGAATATCTCCCATACCTGTTGTAAAAATTGGGATAGCTTCTTCATAACGGATATAACTTTCCTTTAATATATCTAAATATTTTTCTGGGTTTATTGCTCTTAAGTATCCATTTAACATACTCCCAAACCCATAGCATTTCCATAAATCTATTATTTGATCTGGAACTTTCCCTGTATACTTTTCAATAACCTCTGTTGATGGTTTTTCGAAAGATATAAAATCATTTATATTTTCCATAGTATCCCCCTACTCCGATTTCAATCTAACATTAAGATATGTCAATTTTTTTTCTTCCTCTGATAAGGTGTCAGCAACTCGTCTAATTTCCTTATCCACATTACCAATCCTGCTTTTCCACTGCGAACCTATTGATGAATTAATTCTAGAATCACCCATGCCAGTTATTTTTAATGGATTTCCACCCGCAATTTGATCTGGGTCATGTAATGCAGCTTTATCCTTTATCCACTTTAAAGCTTGCTCTTCTGCTTCCCTAAATGAAAAACCTTCTTCCATAAATTCATCAATTTTATCTTGCACAGCTTGTTTTCGTGTTAATCTTTGAGCTGAATTTGCTTGTTTTGATCTCCCATATTTTAAAAATTGGTTCCGATTCTAAATAAACTCATAAACTGTCAATTTTCCCAGTCCATCTTCTTGGTTTTTTAATTGTCGTATAAACTCATCTTCATTATGTTTCCGATTACGTTTAAATTCGATTCCAATTTCGTCAGTACGCGAGCTATTATTACCCACTCCGCTAGTTTTATTACTTCCTTCTAATTTACTATGCCCATGAGCAAGTTGATAAGCGTCATCCTTAGTTACCGTACTTGCCTTTGAAAACTTTCCAGTTACTTCTCCAACAGTTGAAGGAAGCTTCACTCCTATTCCAGTATCCACCATCCTAACCGTTACTGGAATAGGAGTATTTTTCATAGCATCTAGTGCATTCTTTAAAGTCTTATTTTCCCTAGGCGATTGTACCACATTATTTCTACGCTAAAACACAAAAAAGCACTTGTTGCCTCAAATAGACAATCAAGTGCTTTAAGTTTCATCTGTTTTTAAGCAGCATAAATTTGTAAGTTTTGTAGTAACAGTATGAAACTTTTTATACTTCATAACAAATACTCTCTAAAAACTTACGAGTTTGTACGAGTTCGTTAATTTAATATACATTCCATGCGTTTATATTCATCCCACAGTAAAATGTCATCTCGCCTAAGCTCGTACTTCTTTTTCTATTCTATCCTTGCACGTAATACTCTATTTAAAGCAGTTACATAAAAACCTTGATAAGTATTCAACTTATCAAGGTTTTAGCTCTATAACTTATAATTTTCCCATAGTTTTTTTCTCATTATATGTGTCTCTAAATCTGCTAATCTAACAGGTATGGGTAACCGACTTTCTTTATTAATAAGCCTCATGACAATTTCAGTACTTGTCTCTAAATCAATCCAGTTACCACATGAAATAAAAATGGGTTTTACACTTTTGGTTGTTCTTAAAGCTCGACCATATATTTCATTATTAATGATAATATCCGTATACGATCCCTCTTGATTTTCAGGCATAGTAAAATCTACACCTTTAATCTTTAAATAACTTTTCGCTACACCAATTGTTGGTTTATTTAAATAGAAAGAAGCATGTGTTGCAATACCCATGTGTCGATAATGCAAATAACCATTCCCATCAAACATATAGATATCTGGTTGCTTAGTTAGTTTTTTTGCTGCAGCTTTAATTAAAGGCAACTCACGAAAAGCAAGAAAACCTGAAATATACGGAATTGTTATTTCTCCATAACTGTACACTTTTTCAACAACTTCATGTGTACTAAAATCAATGACTACAATACAGCATGTACCATACGTTTTACCATTTAATTCCCAATACGCTAAATCTACTCCTGCAACAAATCGTATTTCTTCTAATTCAAAGGTATTTCTAAGTTGTACTTTTGGTAAGAATGCACGCTGCTCATTTTTAAATTCCTCTATTAAAGGTTTTAATTTAGAATTATCCATTGCAATCACAGCGTAAATTTTTTTCAATAAATAGTAAATTCTCTTTGGCTGATTCAAGATTTTGTTTTTTTATATATTCTTGTTGATCCCACTCAGCGCAACATAAACATATCGCCGCATTTAAATTTCTCTTCATATTTCCTTCTCCACTTTCATACCAAATTTAGTGCATACCTCCTGTATGTCTTCTAACCATACTTCATTTAATGAATTACAACTCAACATTTCAACTGATTTTGTATAGTATTTACTTTATTATACTTTTGGCTCCCTACTGAATTTTTTAGCATATAATAAATCTGATTCACTTGGTTCTGTTTTTTGTTCTATAATATTCCCTTGTTCATCATACTTTTTAAAAGTCATCTCACGTCCGGCAATACATTCAGACTCATACTTTTTAGCCCTGTTTTCAAAGAATTCAACCTGGTAGCCTTCTGCCGAGTTTTTATTCATATTTCCTATCCTTTTTATATTACCACTCGGATAAAATTCCACATATTTTCCTTGTTTAACACCATTTTCTACGTAGAAATAACTTTCTATATTCCCATTTTCATAAATATCGTAAGCTAATCCAGTAAATAATTTTTCTTTTCCATCATCAGTATACTCTACTATTCCTAAATCATAAGGCCCTCCGTATTCTAAGTACTCCTCAAACTCTAGGCCGTTCTGTATTATATATTCCTTCGTTAATATATCATTTAACATTTTTTGAAACCTCCGTGATTATTTCAAATTCATCTGTAAGATAAGCACAATGAGGACACCTTAGAAACATCATTCCAGCTGGTTTTGTTCTATTTTGACCCGTACGAATTACATTGATAACAAAATTATCCAAACCAGCACTTGGATTAGCCTTTAATGCTTTATTCAAGGCAATTACTTCAGCGTGTGAACCTGCACCTTTTGTAAATGTATATGAATCAATAACTTCTTGTGGCATAGAATCATATCTTGACTTTATTAAAGGATGGAAATCGGGCAATATTCCATCGTAGTCATTTATCGCATAATAAATTTTACCAGTTGTTTTATCATACACTCCAGCAAAGGCTGGACCAATTTTTTTCTTACTTATCCCCGTATCCTTTAACTTTTGCAATTCCTTAAGTGTTTCGCCGCGTAAGTTAATCCTATAATTCAATTCTTTCGAAGTAAATTTTCCATATTTATTACGTAAATAATCTATTCGACTATTACCCGTACCCTTAGCCACACTACCTTCCTTACTAACTCCTGAACCACCACTACCCTTAGCAAGTTGATAAGCGTCATCCTTAGCTGCCGTACTTGCCTTTGAAAACTTTCCAGCTACTTCTCCAACAGTTGAAGATTCTACATAAGGAATCTTCACTCCTATTCCAGTATCCACCGTCCTAACTGCTACTGGAATAGGAGTATTTTTCACAGTATCTAGTGCATTCTTTAAAGTCTTATTTTCCTTAAGCGATTGTACCACATTTTTACCCAAATTTGGATTAAAACCAGGCATTCCGTCTTTGAATTTTAATAATTTGGCTAAATCAGCTAATTCACTCGTCCCTTTGAATGCTTTTACTCCTTTTCCTACTGCTCCAACAACTGGGATTGCATCTAATCCGCCAAAAATGATGTTTGCTGTGCGTTCTTCTTGGCTCAATTTCCGGTGTGTTCCCCAGTCTTCTCCGTCGATACCGCTTTTTATTTGTACACCTCCGTATACTACTGCGGCAGCGGCCCCGAGTGGCGGGCAAAGGATTGTTGTGATGATGATTCCTACGCCTATTCCTATGTCTCGCACCATTTCTAGTTTTTTCTGTTCATCTTCTATCGATTTGTATTCAAATCCTCGTGTGGATGGGACTACTTTCTTGTATTCTTCATAATTTAGTTTTGCATCTGGATTTTGTTTTTTTAGTTCTTTGTATTCCGCCCTAAGTACGTTATCAAATGCAGGTGAATCTTTAAAAATATCTTCTACTGTTATTTTATCTTTCTTCTTCTGTATTGTTTGTGGTACACTTCCGTAGCCTGCATGCGCACCTGGTAATACTGTCGTTGTTGTAGAGCCAATTCGGTTATTTGTTTCAAAACTGAGAATAGATGTATCTCTCATTTTTTGAGCGAATTTATCCATTTCTACTAAAAAAGGTTTATCTATATGTTCAGAGACTAATCGCCCTGCTTCTCCGCAATATTTTTGTAATGTTGAATAGCTATCAAGTAATTCCCCGATTTTTTGCGATTGATCTTTAGGATTAAAATGTATACTACCATCCGAGTCTAAATCTCGTATTCTTCCATCAATTCTTTTTAATGATTCATTTGCTTCCCGTAATTTTATGAGTGCATCTTTTGTAATTCGATTCATACCATCCCCCATGTTTTGCCATGGTTCAGGTCTATATTTCACATCCATCTCGTTTTCATCCCCCCAGCCGTATGGTGATTTCTACAACTTACTTAATATTTCACGTAATTGTTCGTCCTTTTCAAGCATTTCTACACATACATTTCCTACAACTGTCGCTGACCTAGAATAGTGTTCAGCCAATTCTAGTGTTTTGTGTAATATATCAGGATATTTTTCAATTACTCTCATCGCTTCACCTTTTTGATAAAAATCACAGCTTAATAAACTCTCAATATTCGTTCCAATGACGTCTACATGGATTTTATATATATTTTCTAACTTCATTACTATATCAAGTAGTTCTTGAAAATTAACTAATACTTCTTCTCCACCACCAGAACCACTATCTCCCATTGATACTTGCATTATTGAATACCTCCTAACGAGAATTGTCTCGGGTCAATTAACTTTTTATATGGCATTTTTAACACGTCATACAATTTCTTATTAACCGCATAGAGGCTCACCCAGTCATATCGATTACGATCTACATCTATTTGAACGAAATCTTCTCCTTCAGTAAAATATAAGAAACATTCCCATTTTCCTCCTCTATTACTTCGAGGCCTCGTATACGTTTCTATCGCTATAACGTCTTTATTTGATAAATCTTTTTCCTCAAATGTTTGTTGTTCTGCCTCTGTCATTCTCTTTGAGAAAGATGTATCTTCTATTTCCCTCGGTTCTCTCAATAAGAAAGGAATGCGTGTTAATAATGAAAAATATACGTCCGGTTTTGGTATGTAGTCGATCTCGTATTTTTTATTTGGTTCTATTTCTGTTAATACAGCCACTCGGTCTTTATCCTCTTTTAAAAAGCCAATTAATACATTATTCATTCTCGTGTATTCATGACAATTTTCATATTCCTTTAATAGTTCAATTATTTGAAAAGCTGCAGGGGTAATTCCATTTTCACTTGTAAGTAGGCCTTTTTCTTTTAAACTCGTAGTTGCTTTCGTGACACATTCTGCATCAAGTAAAATAATTGCGTCACGGTTTGGCAATCCAAATATATCGGTAACCCCAGCTGCACCTGCGAGAACATATAATTCAGCAGGTGCAAAACTCATTTCTTTCCCCATTCTTTTATCCCTCGTTTCTCCATCACAGTTGTTTTATCGCCCTTACTTCCGATTTATCTCCGTACGTTTGAATGCTTTTATCTAACTCTTTCAAAGCTTTCGTATGTCCTTCAAATGCCTCTACCATTTCTGAATTATATTGAATAATCAAATCAAGATAACTTAAAAATGCATCTCTCGTTTTTCCATTCCATTTCGCACCTGTGACATATGCTTTTAAGTCTTTCGCTTGGTTTAAAGAATCCTTCATACCATTTTCAATGTTTTGTGCGTAAGAAATGGCACTTGCAGTGTTACTTCCTATAATTTCAACCTCTTTACCACTCATGTTGGTTCCCTCCATTCTTTGTATGCTTAATGGATAAGTTTTTCAAATTCCTTTTTCTTTTCTTCAAAAGCCTTGGTCGCTGCAGCGTATGCTGACGCTTTCTCCGATTCTGCTTTCGCTTTATATTCCAAATACTTTGCATAAGCTGTACTTTTTGCAGATCCAACATCGCTTAATGCACTTTTAAAATAGGATACTAATGTATGTAATTCTTCATCCTTTTCATGACGTTTTTGTTCAAATTCAACTGCCGGAATTTTATTAGCTTCTAAGCCATTACTTTTACTCTCATACTCTCTCTTCGCTGATTCAGCCTCTTGAATGAATTGCTTTAACTCTCTTTCTTTATCTTTTAAATAATCATGTAAATCATCATACCGATCTCGTTTCCTCGCACTTTCTGTAAAACCAGACGCATTTAAAAAAGCATTGTACAATTCATCTAACATCTTTCTCCCCCTTTAGCACAATAACTATGTAGTTAAATTCGTATATTTAAACATGAATATTCATTACATTAAGAATTAACAAATAATTATTTTTACATATTGCTATTTTATCAAAGGGATTTTAACATTTCCATATTTTATGAATGGCTTTCGCATTTTTCTTCAATAAAGTGAAACTTTAATCAATATGACTATGTATTTATGTGCAGAAATAATAAAAAACACTGCCAGGCGCAGTGTTTTTTATTACTACCTTTTATCCAATTCATTCGTATTAAATCCTTGCTTGAGAGTAAGACCAGTTCTTTCTTATTTCATCAACAACTATTTCTGGATAATCCCAATGAAGCGTACGAGTAGGCTCCCGGACTCGTTTTACTATTCCTTAGGCTGTTTTATTTCTATATTCATTCCAATATTTTGGCTCAGTCGCTCTTAAAAGAACAATAGAAAAAGGATCTGATATGAATATCAGATCCTTAACTTTAATTTCTTAATACATACATCTTTTTACACGATAACTGGTTCATACGTGCTCAAATTATCATACTCAGTTTTTACAATACTAGGCGGAAGGTTAACACATCCTCAGATTCACCTTTTCTTGTAGCAGTGCATAATGTTTAATAAAATTAAAGCATATTTTTACTTACCAGACTTAATTTTTTCGTTATATTCTTCTAAAGTTAACCCTTTTTCTTTTAGATAAACGGCAACTTCTTTTCCTACATAACGATAGTGCCATGGCTCATACTTAATGCCAGTAATATTCTCTTTATCTTTTGGATAGCGGAGAGTAAACCCATATTCTGCAGCATTCTTATCTAACCATTTGAATGCATCGGTAGTTTCAAATTTTGCATTTAAATCTTCTACAGTATTTTGCCATTCAACTGAAATAATGTCTAACGCTAATCCAGTATGATGTTCACTTGCACCAGGATACTGAAGATATTCCAATGCCTTAGCACTAGCCTCTTTATCCGACAAGCCTTGAGATTTATAGCTTTTAACTGAAGCATCATAATAAGTTTGTTGTAATTTTATAGCTCGATAACCTGATCTTAAATAAAGATTGATTCCCTCTTTTTTTGCAGCTGCTACCATATCCTGATAGGAAGTTGCAATTCTACTATCTATTTTCATATTTGGCTTCGCATTTTGGGTGATACTTGTTAATTCAATTCCTAGTTCCTTTGATAACATATGCTCTCTATTTACAAGGATAATTCTCCAATCATTAACATCAGAGATAGGTAAAACATCTTTTTTCTTCGCATGTATTTCATTTTTATTTTTATCGTTATTATTAGTAGTTGCCTGAGATGTTTGCTTTCCACTACAAGCAGCAAGACTCCATCCCATTGCTAATACCAATGCTAAAATTATAAATTTTTTAATTGTATCTCATTCCCTTTTTGTTTATTAGTCTTTATACCAATTTCCCAACACGTCTCTAGGAATCTCCTTGAAATCCTTCAAAGAAACAGGACCGACAAATTTTTTAATTCCATGTTTTTTAGAATTTTCATCCGAATAATCTTTTAAAAATTGAATTTTAAATTGTTTCTTACCATCGGCATAGTCGGTTACTGTCGGTACGATTGCCGCTTGTCGTATACCAAAAGTTTTATCTTCATACTTAACAAATTGTACATAAGATAATCCTCCAACTAATGTTTCTAATTTTTCTTGCGCAGAAATAAGATTTCCAAGAGAATAATAGATTAGCGTTTCATGTCCATCTTTATTTTGTTTCCACTCAATTGGTTGAATTACATGTGGATGATTTCCAATTACTACATCTACACCTAAATCTGTTAAATATTGAGCAACTTCTTTTTGTTGCTTTGAAGGTGTTGAGGTATATTCTACTCCCCAATGCACCATAACAATCACCATATCAGAGCTACTCTTTGCCTTTTCCACATCATTTTGTATCGCTTTTTTATCAATTAAATTTAAAGCCCAAGACTTATCAGCTGGAATTTTAATTCCATTCGTACCATATGTATAATTTAGTAACGCAAAACGAATACCATTTTTTGTAATCGTTTTTATTTCATTACGCTCGTTTTTACTCTCATTAATACCTACCGGGATAACATCCGGATATTTCTTCCAGTATTCTCTTGTATTCGCAACACCTTTAATACCCATATCCATAGCGTGATTTGTCGCTTGCGTCACTATATTGAATCCAGTGTCCACTAAAGATTGGCCTACTTCTTCAGGTGTATTGAAAGTCGGATATCCCTGTACTTTTAAATTATTTCCGGCAATCGGAGTCTCCTGGTTCACTATAGCAAGATCACTTGATTTAACAGCTTTTTTGATATTTTCATAAATATAATTATAATCATATGAACCGTCTTTTTGTTTGCCATCTTTAATTACTGCGTCATGATATAAATTATCACCCGTTGCTATTAAATTCACAACCGATTGTACTTTTTTATCTTCCGTAAAATTAGGAGACTGTTGGATAGGACTTTTCTCTACCCAATTTGGTGCTTTTAATGATGTATCTATATTGGATTCAGCTGGTGGTAATGAAGCTTTAGATGTCTTAACATCTGTATTACCACAAGCGGTTAAAAGCACTAAAAAAATAAGACATACTAAAAAAAACTTTTTACTTCTCTGTAAAGTATCTAACATGTGATCCTCTTTTCTGTTTTATTCCTTATAACCAGTTCTAAAAAATCATTCTTTAAAACAACGTATTTTGGTTTTACCCTTAATTATGGAAGGACACTCTGTTACACCTGCTTCGGAATATACTAATAATTGTTTTCCGCTTTCTAGCAATCTATCGATTCCATCAGAAGTGATAGATTACTAGAAAAAGATGATCCACCAGGATATCGACTAGTTTGATATCCCTGTTCCAATTGCAGTAACTCGTTTAATATTTAAACAAGATAGGAGAATCGTTCATATAGCTTCTTCTCTCGCTTTATGTTTAAGGTGCCTCCAAAAAAAGGGATCGTTGCTGTACCCCTTTACATAGTGCGAAATTTTTGTAACTAATTTCTTTCATTCAAGCGACAAACATTATACCGATAACAATAAGTAAGACCCAAGAACTTATTTTACCAATATACGAAAAAAGTAGCAATCTTTTGTCCCATATAAAGAAGCCCATTAGGAGAAATGAACGAGAGATTCATTCTATTCAATTCCTGCATTGATTAATAAAAAAACAAGCCATCCAACTATTGGATGGCTCTATACTATAAAGAGAATTTGTTATTGGATTACTTCAATTTCCCTTCAAAAACAATCTTCCTACCGCACGGTTCAACTACTGTTTTGCCGTCTTTTTTTACTTCATGAAAGATTGGCTCTTCCATACGACGAGAAGGAGCGTAGCCTTCTTGTTCCATACGTGCTAAGCAGTCTGTAATTGTTTCATTTTCAAGTACTTCAAATTTCTTTTTATTAGGTTGTTTTGTCATGCCCTAACCTACTTTCTATTTTTCTTGATGCAAATTGATTTTTCATGTAGACCATATATAACATTGCGAGAATTCCCATTATAATCATAACCGCAATAAAAAAGCTTGTATACTGTATTTTTTCTATAAATACGCCGCCTAATACAGGTCCCATAATACTTCCTAAACTAAAAGCGATTCCGGATAATATATTACCTGCCGGTAGTAAATGTCTCGGTAATAAATCAGTCATAAATCCAAGCCCTAAAGAGAAGCACGATCCAATAACCATACCCGCTAAAAGCATGCAGGCAAAGACGATCCAGTAATATTGATCAAATACGGCGGCAAGTAGAAAAATGCCCGTACTTATGCTAAACGTCCACGTTAATATACGGTCCCTTCCGTATTTATCACTCAATATACCGAGCGGAATTTGTGTAATAATACCCCCAACTGCAAATGCTGGTAATAAGAAGGATACATCTGAAACAGACCACCCTTTACGAAGTGCGTATACTGGTAAGTTACTGTTTAGCATTGCTTCAAGTACGCCATATGCAAGTGGACCTAGCAGTGCAATCCATCCTAATCCAACAACTTGTTTATAACGAGAAAATGATGATTCACTCTTCGCTTCTCTTTCATCTTGCGCTGGGAATGCATTTTTTGTTGGAAGTAGTAAAAGCCAACCTATTAGACAAAGTATAGTAGATATAATAAATGGCGTTGCAAGACCGTACTGCACAGTGCTTGCTAAATACGGGCCAACGGCAAAACCAATTCCGAAGAATACACCGTATATCGATACTTGTCTCCCTATTTTACTTGGGTCTGATGTTGTCGTGATCCACGTTTGTGTTCCGACATGAAGCATATGATCTCCGACTCCAACTAGAAATCTAAGGATAAACCATACCCAAAACGAAAATGTTTGTGTAAAAAAGAATAATGAAATAATAACGAGAAACCCACCTATAACAATAATCGGCTTCATTCCAAACCTTTGCATCGGTTTTTCAAGAAACGGCGAAATGACTAATATCCCAATGTACAATGCCGTCGCATGAATACCATTAATACTTGAACTAACCCCTTCTTGTTCAAAAATCATTGCAATGGCCGGTAAGAGCATTCCTTGTGATAAACCCGAGATTGCTACAATCCCAACCATAATCCAAAAAGTAAAACGCATTGACATCCCTTTCCCTCTCCTTCTCACGCTTCCACTTTTCATTATAAACTGTTTCTGCAAATGCGTGTACGAATATTCGCAATAAAAAACAAGCTAAAAGAATGAATCTTTTAGCTTGTTACCTTATCCTTCCCAAACTTGTGCTTTCACATTGTTATGAAATTGCTTAAAGTATGGATGTTTATAAAAAGCAGTTTCATATAAGTATTGCTGTGCGTTAGCGATTGGTGGCTGCGGATATTGCATTTGTAAAGGAAGTACAGCTGGCGAAACTTGCATATACAGCGGGTTTATCATCATTTTTGTATATGCGTAATGATTATATGGCGAATAAGCGATGAAAAATGGTTGATGCATTGATAATCTCCCCTTTAACATACAAATGTTATAGTATATGCAATACTGTTCATTTCGGGGATTATTTCTGTTCTAACCAATTCTCTACATGTTTTATAAATACATCTAAACAATCAATAAACGGCGAGTGTCCGCAATCTTCTAATACCTTCAACTCTGCATTTTGCAAATGTTTCGCTAATTCCTCACCGACTACTTGCGGAACGACATAATCTCTATCGCCTTGTATGACGAGTGTTGGCGCTTTAATACGATGAATTTGTTTACTTCCCTCTACAACCCCATTATGTTCATCTGAAATATTAAATGTAATGAGCGCATAATTCACATCTACGAAATTACGTTGCGTTAACATATCATCTAAATACTTTTCATAACGGTCCGGTTCAGGTTGGTTATGCGTATATATTAATAGATTCCATACTGTACGGTAATATAGTTTGTTCATATTTTTTATCGCGTCTAATACTGGAGCAATTTGTACTGGATCTTGTGCAATTTCTTCTTTCGTCTTTACTAAACTTGATACAATCGGCTGCCCATTCGTATCTTTTTTAAAGATTGGGTAACCTTTCATTCCTACTGATTCTACTAAAATTAACTTTTCTACAAAAGTTGGGTGATTCGCTGTAAATTGCATCGCAACGCCACCGCCCATTGACCAGCCCATTAATGAGAATTTCTCTAGTTTTAACTCGTCGATAAATAATTTTACATCGTCTGCAAAGTCTTGTAATGAATCTATCGATTGATTATACGTTGATTGTCCAAACCCTCTTAAATCAAGAGCGTAAATATGGTATTGATCTTGCAACTTTTCAATAACTAAATCCCAATGTTGTGACGATGTCATGTTCCCGTGAATGAGTACAAGAATATCTGTATTTCGCCTTCCAACTTCCTGATATGCAATCGTTTCTCCGTTCGATAGTGAAACAAACTCCATTGTTGCAGGCTTAATCATCACAAGTTCCCCCATTCTATTTAATAGAAAGAAAATTCTTTACTTAATTAAAGAATAGCACGTAGAATGTACGTTCGCAACATAAAAGCTATAAGAATTTTTTACATAAACCAACATGTCTATTACTAGACAATTATTATAAAAAAGTATATAGTTAGCTAGGTAACTAATTTGAAAGGATCAAAATACATGGACGAAAAACAACATTTTTTTCACATCGTCAGCCAGACTTCTCGAAAGTTTACGAAGAAATTTAATGAACGTGTATCTCCAACAGGGTTATTTAGTGCGCAATGGGCTGTTATTTTCCGCATTAATCAAACTGGTTCTTGTACGCAAACAGAATTGTGCCAGTATTTAAATGTTGAATCACCAACGATGACTCGTACGTTAACACGTATGGAAACGATGGGATGGATTATTCGTACAGAAGGTAAAGATCGCCGTGAGAAGCTCATTTCTTTATCCGAAACAGCGATAAAGATGATTCCAATATGGCAAGAAGAAGTTGATACTTTCGAAGAAAAAACGCTAGAAGGTATTAACGAAGATGATTTACATCAAGCATTTCAAGTGTTACAACAAATTATTAAAAATTTAGATTAAATTGGAGGGATGACGATGCAAAGTGAGAAACTTTGGACGAAGGATTTCCTCGGAACTTGTTTTAGTAGTCTATTTCTCTTCTTAACATTTTACATGCTTATGACTACTCTGCCTGTCTATGTAATAGACGGCCTAAAAGGAAAACCTGAGGAAATTGGTTTAGTTGCAACTGTGTTTCTTATTTCTTCTGTTTTATGTAGACCATTCACAGGAAAATGGCTCGATGATTTAGGAAGAAAGAAAATATTATTTATTTCACTTTCATTATTTTTAGCCGCTACTGTTATGTATTTCGGTGCGCAAAGTTTATTCTTATTACTTGCCCTTCGCTTCTTACACGGTATTGGGTTCGGGATGGCAACGACAGCTACTGGTACGATCGTAACTGATGTTGCGCCAGCTCATCGACGAGGCGAAGCACTTGCATATTTCGGCGTATTTATGAGTCTGCCGATGGTAATTGGTCCTTTTTTAGGTTTAACAATTATTTCTCATTTTTCGTTTACTGTGTTATTTATCGTTTGTTCCGTATTTTCATTACTTGCATTTTTATTAGGACTACTTGTAGATATTCCACACGAAGCACCTGTTAGCAAACAAAAACGTGAAAAAATGAAATGGAAAGACTTAATCGAACCATCTTCTATTCCAATTGCACTTACAGGATTTGTTTTAGCCTTTTCTTATAGTGGTATTTTATCCTTTATTCCTATTTATGCGAAAGAACTCGGTTTAAGTGAAATTGCAAGTTACTTCTTTATTTTATACGCACTTGTTGTTGTCATTTCTCGTCCATTTACAGGAAAGATTTTTGATCGCTTCGGTGAAAATGTACTCGTTTACCCTGCTATCATTATTTTCACAATCGGAATGTTCATATTAAGCCAAGCACAAACTTCATTTTGGTTCCTTGGCGCAGGTATGCTAATCGGTTTAGGTTACGGAACATTAATTCCGAGTTTCCAAACGATTGCGATTTCTGCCGCTCCAAACCATAGACGTGGTTCTGCGACAGCTACGTATTTCTCATTCTTTGATAGTGGTATTGGCTTTGGTTCTTTCATTTTAGGTATTGTCGCAGCGAAATCCAGTTATCATAATATGTATTTTATCGCAGCTATTATCGTTGCGTTCACTTTACTTTTATATTATGGATTACACGGACGAAAACAAAAATTCAAGAAACAACCTACAGACGGAAAAATTTCCGCTTAACGTTAATAAGGAAAGTAAACTTCCCCGTTTACTTTCCTTATTTTGTATTTCTTTCAAGACGAGCGTATACTTATAGTAGAAATAAAAAGGAGGGCCATATATGAAACTAAAAAAATCTCCCCTACTCTTACTTATACTAACATTCATATTTGTAATTACAGGGCTTGGGTTTACTTACTTCAAACAAAATAAAACGACCCCATCAAAACATAATGTGACAAAAGAAAACTGGTTAAATGACCCTTACTTACGTTGGTCGTACACACATATGAAAGAATTCACTTTAGTTAATAACGTAAAAAACAATCCTGACCAAATTGCTCACTTCCCTTCCGCATTGCAAAACTTAGACGATTTTGCTGTGGAGCGTAGATTCGGAAATACAACTCCTCTAAAAAAACTTTTAGACGATAACAAAACAGATGCTTTTGTCGTTGTACATAATGGACAACTTGTTTATGAACGATATTTCAATGGGTATAAACAGAATGAACCTCATGGTATGGCATCATTAGCAAAAGTCTTTACCGGGGCGATTATACAATCTCTCGCTGAAGAAAAACGTATTGACTTAGAAAAAACAGCTGACACTTACATAAAAGAATTAAAAAACACACCGTTCGGTAATGCCACACTTCAGCAATTAATGGACATGCAAGTGTCAGCTGAATATCCTACTCATGGATATGAGCAGCCTGGGCTAGAAAATCAAGATGCACAATTATATTTAGCTAGCAATATTTTACCCCGCGGCAAAAATTACGACGGTCCGATAAAAATTTATGATATGTTACGAGAAGCCGAAGAAACTGCACCGCCTGGTTCTTCCTTTTCTTACAATAACGGATCAACAGAAACGCTCGCTTGGATTATTAGAACTATTACTGGTAAATCACTAGCTGAAAATGTAAGTGAACGAATTTGGTCTCAAATTGGTATGGAAGAAAACGCGTATTACGTTACAGATGAAACAAAAGTAGAACAAGCTAGTGCTGGATTAAATGCAACTGCTAGAGATATGGCGAGATTCGGGCAATTACTATTAAACAACGGGGAATATAACGGAAAACAAATTCTCCCTTCTTCTATTACTGAAGATATAAAAAATGTCCAAGAAGGTGAACTTGCAATTGGCCCTGGAGCTTCCATTTCTTATCATAATCAATGGTGGATTCCGCACAATGAACAAGGTGCTTTTGAAGTGTTAGGTAGTTACGGACAAACACTTTACATCGATCCGAAAGCAAATATGGTAATCGTTCATTTCTCTTCTAACGCAGCGCCAAGTAATGAAATACATTCGGTTTATTCAAATATGTATATTGATATTGCACATTATTTAGAAAAGCTTCCACAGTAGTGGAAGCTTTTTCTTATTTCGGTGTTTTATTTGAATCCATTATATTATTCCAGGTTTAAAAGCATTCGTAAATCTACTATCCTCATCATAGTTATTCATAATTAAACTTTTTATTAGCAATCCAATAAAAAGTTACGAAGAGTGTCAATAAAATCCAAATAATCGTTAGTAACACATTGGCTATTGTGTTTGAATTTACTAATCACGTAATGAATGTTTCCATCATAAAAGAGTTTGATTATTTTTGTGACCTCTCCTCCATTAAAGCGCTCATTTGCTACAGTTTAATTTTCATTATGCTGTTTTGCCGAGTCCAATGCTTTTTTTAGTTCGTCCGGTTTTTGAGTACCTATTACAACTGAATTATATATCAACTTTAACTCTATGCCTTTCTTTCCATTCATGTTATAGACTTTTTCACCCTTAAAATTAAAACGAATTCCCCATCCTCCAAATCTTTTTAACGGACTGTAAGTAATACTTTCATAGTTACGTATATCTTTGAGGAGATACTCCCTATATTGAAAATGAAAAGGTACAAAACGAACATAAAGACCTTTTCCACGAACCTCAATAATTAGCTTCAATACCCCAAGCATTAATATAGGAGAAGCAATCCCAAAAACTAACCACAAGACAATTAATGCACCATTAGGAGCTGGTTTATCTCCAAACGGAATATCAAAGATAATTTGTTGAATAAATCCATACCACATCAGTATGGCGATCCCTAATATGAGTATCCATATCCAAATTTGTTGTGGCCGCTGAACCTCACGAAAGATAACTTGTTCTTGTTGTTTCATTAGCAATTCCACCTCCTAAATGGCTTATTTATTTGATTTCAACACATTTTATTCAACAATCTGGACTGATTGCTAAACAACAAAAAAATTGTACAAAAATTCCGTTCTGGGGTTGGTATAAGATTTTAACTTGATAGGCATGGAGATACTACCATTACTTCAACAATTCGAGTATCCAAAATTTAAATTAAATCTGAATTAACTAAAGCCGACAGCAATTGGATAATATTCATACTCTGACTGGCTGTCGGCTTTAATTTTAAAGTTTAATTAAAAAAATTTTTCTTATTATTTTTGATATAGTTAACGACAATTACAAAATAAGTAACAGCTATGAGATTAATTATACTTAATATTAGACCTGATGGATTGGACCAAGGAAGTACAAAAAGCCAAAATACTACCAAAATCGAACTCATTACATATAACCATTTGAATTGATCTGTCATTTTTAATTCCCCCCTTTTCCCTTCTTTGATGATTTTATCTTTCAAGAAATCATCTCCTTTAATTAATTCGTCAATGCTAATATTGAATAAATCACTTAATGTAATAAGTGTTTCAATATTCGGATAGCCTTTTTCAAGCTCCCATTTAGAAATTGATTGTCTGCTTATGTTTAATTTAAGAGCTAGTTCTTCTTGTGATAAGTTATGCTTTAAACGTTCTTCTTTTAGCTTTTTATAAAATTCCATGATTTTCAACTCCTATAATTTTATTTTTACTATAGATTATAAAAATTCATAAGAATAGAGAAGTAGAATGATGTAACCTAAGAGTAGCAAATGTTTGAAACCGGTGGTTGCATTATACTTCGATGCAAATGAAATAACATTTTTATATATAAGGACAATCATTTTAAATTTCAGAATTTTCTATATGTTTAAAGGTTATCTCCCAAACACCCTCGAATAATTGTACTACATATACATAAGGAGGCTGATCTATTTTGTTTCGTTCCTTTACAAATGGTTGCGTCGCCTTAGTGCAACGCTTCTTGCCAGAACCGTTTATTTTATCATGTTTACTAACTGTTTTCGTTATCTTCTTTGGTATGTTTGCGACTCACCAAACCCCTGTAGAAATGATTAATCACTGGGGTAATGGAATTTGGGGACTCCTCGCCTTTTCTATGCAAATGGCACTTGTACTCGTGACTGGATCTGCTTTAGCAAATGCTCCTCTTATAAAAAAAGGATTAACGAAAGCTGCCAGACTACCAAAAACGAATGGACAAGGCATTATTGCCATTTCAATTGTAAGTTTACTTGGTGCATACATAAACTGGGGCTTTGGAATTGTTGTATCTGTTTTATACGCAAAAGAAGTGGCAAGGCAGCTGGACGGATTAGATTATAGACTAGCAATCGCCTCTTCTTACTCTGGATTTCTCATTTGGCATGCGGGTCTTTCTGCCTCCATCCCTCTTACGTTAGCAACAGGCGGTGAAACGTTAATTAAAACGACTGCTGGAAGTATTAAAGAGGCGATTCCAATAACAGAAACGTTATTCTCACCATACGCTCTCGTTCCAGTTATTATTTTTCTCATTACGATGCCTCTCATTAATAAGGCGATGCATCCAGATGAAAAACATACGATCACTGTAGATCCTAGCGTGTTCCATGAAGAAGCCGCTGCTCAAAAAGTAGAAAAAAATACATTCGCTGAAAAGATGGAAAATAGCATTATTATTACACTTTGCGTTGGATTGTTAGGTCTCATTTATATTTTCAATTACTTTTATACGAAAGGTTTTAACCTTACTCTCGATATCGTGATTTTTATGTTATTAATTGCAGGTCTTATTTTCCACAGTACTCCGATTCAGTATATTCGCGCTTTTTCAGACTCTACGAAAAGTGCTTCTGGCATTTTACTTCAATTTCCGTTTTACGCAGGAATTATGGGCATGATGATTGGAGCAAATAGTGAAGGACTTTCACTTGGAGGAGCTATTTCTAATTTCTTTATTAGCATTTCAAATGAAACGACTTTTCCGCTCTTTACATTTTTAAGTGCTGGCATTGTTAACATTTTCGTTCCATCTGGCGGCGGTCAATGGGCTGTGCAAGCACCAATTATGATTCCAGCTGGCGCTGAACTTGGTGTACCTGCTGCAAAAACAGCAATGGCAATTGCATGGGGCGATGCTTGGACGAATTTAATTCAACCTTTCTGGGCATTACCAGCATTAGCGATAGCTGGTTTAGGTGCTCGTGACATTATGGGATTTTGTGTTGTGAACTTACTATATGCGGGTTTTATCATTAGTCTATGCTTCTTATTTATTTAAACGAAAAGCTAGTTTTATACTAGCTTTTTTACATAATAAATCACTTATTTCCCATGCAATTTATAATCTTCTCCCACTCTATCTCCGTAAGATGTAATGACTCAAATGCAAAAAAATCTTCGCAAATTTTTCCGATTAAGTGTGGATGTTCACTCAAAAAATTCCACTGTAACGCTTTAGGAAGAAAATACATTTCATATTCTTTACTTCCCCGTACTATCTCATCTACTTCTCTTTCACAAATTCCTCTTATTAAATAATCATTTCTTAACTCTATTTGAATTTGCTGAAATGTTTCGCTACATTTTTTCAATTGAAGTAAACGCGTAACATACTTCCGAAAAAGTTCGCCATCATACTGAACACAGTTTATAATACGGTCGACTTCATTCATAATGTACGAGCCTTTTCTTCTATTTGTAATAACCATTTTTCACGCTTTGATACTTTACTCTTTTTCACAGATTGAAACACTGACCGTTTTATATTGCGAATGCCACAAAAACGTAAAACACCTCTCTTCATCATAATCCAATCTGCTGATCGATATAACAATGCGACGTACCATAGGGGCGAGTCTAACTTATTAATAACCCATGCTTTTTTCCCTTGCAATAATCCTTTCGGCAGAGCCCCTTCATATTTATAAGCAAATCCAGCTACGAAAATACGATCGATAAATCCTTTTAAAATTGCTGGCATCCCCCACCACCATATTGGATAGATGAATAAAAGTGTATCTACTTCTTCTACTAACGTTCTGTACCGAGCTGTTTCTTCTTCATTTACTAAATCACGTCTTTTCTTCTCTTCATTAAATACGAGGACTAGATCAAATTGTTCTTTGTATAAATCAAGCAGCGTAACTGAATGATTTGTTTCCGGTAGTCCTTTTTGCACATGATTTAAAATCGCCGCGTTAAAACTTGAAGGATTAGGATGAGCGTATACAATTAGTACGTTCACTACATAACAACTCCCTCTATACGTTAAAGTTACCCCTTCTTTAACATCTTCTCTACAATCTGTACGTTTTTCGAACTTTGCAATAATCGATTCAATAATATAAGTAATTCTTCTTTTTCTAAATCTCTCAGTTTCTCTTTAACTGCACTCTCACCAGCACCTTGAATATCATAAACAACTGCCGCCATATGCTTACAAAGATTCTCATATGGACATTCGCAGCTACTTTCTGAAAAATCTTCGAGATCGATAACTACTTCATAATTTCCTGCATTTCCAGTAACGAAAGCAAACACTTTTTTATCATGTATTTCAACATCTTCTACATGTCCATCTTCATAATATTCATATCCCTTATCTACAATGTACTTTGGGATCCATTTCGTTATATCTTTTAATAAGTAAGCGTACATAATTGTACCCCTTCCTTTAATTCCCTTTTGACTTCAAAAATCCTGTATGTTATTCTAATAACTGTCAAATAGCAAGTCTATATGACAAAACGACTGACACCTATTCGGCGAAGGTGTCTCTTTTCATTTGCAGCCGATATGAATTGCCTCTTTCAGGCACATTCAATTTTTGACACTACACACTCAACACCATTCCCTGTATCAGGCTGCTTTAGCAGTCTTTTACTCTACATACTCCGTTATTTTAAGAAAAAAAGAGAGCTTAGCTCCCTTTTCTCGCCTTATACAATACCCCTTTTTCAGCATAGAGATATTCATCAGCTAATGTAATTTTCCCATCCAGTTTTAGTTCGTCTAATAATCTTGATAAATAAAATTGATGCAACATCTTTTTCGTGAATTTCCCTTCATGATGCGAAACGATATGTTCTTGAATATCTAACAATGATATCGGCTTATCTTGCTCTATCATATATTCATAAACTGTACTACGCAGTTTTACGTATTTTTCGAGTGTCACAGTAATGCGCAACCCCTTTCTTCTTAATATAAATTTTCGTAATCGGTTTTTTTGCAATAAAAAAACCTCTCCGATAAGAAGAAGTTACGTATATATCTTCGTCTTATCTCCCAGAACAAATATGTTCTGCTGGAATTAGCACCTGCATCGCGGTTGCTGGGTTTCATCGGGCCAGTCCCTCCACCTCTCTGGATAAGAAAATATTCACTTAATTCTTACTATACGTAATTCCACTTTAATTGTCAAATAAATATAACAAATTATATTTTCTTCCTTACTGTTCATACTACCCATATACGAACACGCAAGGAGGATTATGAAATGCATCAAAATGCTCGCGGATATGTACAAGATTCTTTTCAATCATTACAAGAAGCTAAAAATTGTTTAGAAGAAGCGCTCGAAACAGTTGAAAAAGATTTTAATCGCGCTCGTATTGAACAATCACTTTATGCTGTTGAACAAGCTATTCAACGTTGCGAGTACACCGTTCACATTTTAGAAAAAGATTAAAAACTTCCCATCAATTGATGGGAAGTTTTTTCAAATGGCATACTTCATAATTATTGCCGTTATGATTAAAAAATATACAGAATTAGCAATTTCTAAAATTCCTACTTTTATAATAGAAATTTTTTTGCCATACAACACAATTGCTCGAATGGCACTTGGTATAAAAATAAGAGAACACCAGGGATTAATCACAAATATGATTATTGTTAATACGATATGATATCCCCAAGATATAAGACGATACTTCGGGTTATTTTTTTCACGAATCATCGTTTTCACATAGAACGTACTACCTAAAAAGTATAAAAATGAAATAAGTGCAATGAATATAGCTGTATGATCGATTTGCTTCATTGAAAAGTAATAACTAATTAATCCACCGATACAAAATACAATAATCGCACAAATATCATTTAATAGTGCTCTTTCATTTTTTTGACGAGCGTAATACATATTCACTATAAATAATGGAATCATTACTATTACGAATAAAAGAATTCGCCACCCATATAATAAAGAAATCATCCCAAATAGGAACGCAATGCTGAAATAAACAATGGCAGCTTGTAAAAACTCTTTTTTTCGTCTTTGCTTTATGTACGTAAGAAATGGATACGTGGCTAAATAGATAAAAAACCACGCTAAAAACAATGGAATATGATAAATAGTAGGTTTCCCAAGTATGACACTTAATAAAAAAGGAATAACAAGCATAGCCCATGCACCATGTTGCTTCGGAATAACTAACTTCATTAACTATACACCTCCCTTTTGAAAAAAGTTCTCACCTACCATTATACAAATAATTTTATATAATAACGGATGTATATTAAATCGATTTTTTGACAAAAAAATGCTCCTTACAATATGTAAGAAGCATGAAAGAGGCAAACGAATATGTAAGTCGCGACCCTACCTTATATGAGTATGCTTTTCTATGTCACGTTATGCTCATCTAATATACCGTATTTCTTTTTAAATCTTGTAAGAATCGTAATCCATGAAGTACTAAATAGTAATAAGAAAATAACATTCGAAATCGCATGGCTCAAATCAAAGTAAAAACTTGCGATATAATACGAAATGACAGTTTCCCATGTTGCTTCTCGTATAAAACCGAGAAGACCCCAGAAATTCATAATCCAGCCAAATAAAAAGCCAACAATTACTCCGTAAAGAAGTCTTCCCCATAGCTTTTTCATAAAAAATGTATTACGAAGTAAACCTGCTATAAAACCAATCATGCCCCATGAAAACATTTGCCACGGTGTCCATGGACCTTGTCCTAAAAAAATATTAGATACGATTGCTGCTGTAGCACCAATCATAAAACCAGTTTCACTACCAAATACAATTGCAGAAACGATAATGACAAAAGAAGTTGGTTGTACACTTGGTAAAATAGAAAATGGCACCCGGCTTACTGCTGCAATTGCCGCTAATACAGCAACGAGAACAATTTCACGTGAAACAAACGCCTTTCTTTCAAAACGGATATAGAAAGGTAACATAATAACCGCTAATATAAACAAACTACTTAACATGTAATAACCGTCCATGACAAGTGTCGTAAGGAGTAATGTGCCGATTATTACTGCAAAGATACATATTATGAATGCAACATATCTTTTGGACAAGCTTCGTACACATCCTCCCACGTTAATGCATATGGCAATTCTTTTCGAATGAATCGGTTAATAGATGTTGTATAAAAGAAGTTGCCGCTAAAAAATTCTTTCGGTGCATCATTCATAATGACTGTTCCATCAAATAACATCATACATTGATCAACGTATTTCGCTGCAAACTCAATATCATGCGTTGCCATTACAATTGTTGTACCTTCTTTTTGTAGCTTCCTAAATAGCTCTCCTACTCTTTCTTTCTTCCATGGATCTAATCCCTTTGTCGGTTCATCAAGTAATAATAAAGTCGGCTTTGATAATAACGTTGTACATAATGCAAGAAGTTGTTGCTCTCCTCCGCTACAATCGTGCGGATGGCGTTCTTTAAGCGAATACAACCAAAACTGTTTTAGCGTATCTTCTGCTATTTCTTTTCCTTGTTCTCCGTATAATTCACGTGCACGTTCATAAACCTCGTCCCATACTGTATCAAATGTAAAATGATAATACGGATGCTGCGATACATACCCAATACTTTTAAATCGTTCTTTCGAATCAATTTTATGTATCACTTTTCCGTTCCACTTTACTTTCCCTCTTCTCGCTTTTTGTAATCCTGCTAAAATCGTTAACAGTGTAGACTTACCTGTACCGTTCTTCCCAACGAGCGCTACCCATTTTCCTTTTTCAATCGAAACTGATAAATCATGTAAAATAAGCGGACTATTTTTTTCATATTGGAACGAAATATGCTCTGCGCTTAAAATAACCTCTTGCTTTTCACTTTGTGCTATTGGCTCATTTACATATGATATCGCTGCAAAATCATTCATTTTCATTTGCGCCTCTCGCACTGTAAACGGAATATCTCTCACATTCCACTCTAAAAATAGCCTTGGAATTTGCGGAATAAATGGACGGAATGATTCTACTCCCCACATATCCGTAATAACAAATTTAGGACTACCATCATACATAATACGGCCATTATCCATACAAACAACGCGTGTTGCAAGCGGGATAACTTCATCTAAACGATGTTCACTTAAAATAATCGTAATTCCAAGTTCTTCATTAATCCGTTTTAATAATCCTAAAAACTCTTTTGCAGCGATTGGATCTAACTGCGCTGTCGGTTCATCTAATAATAGCAATTTCGGCTGCATAACTAATACCGCAGCTAAATTAACAAGTTGCTTTTGCCCACCAGATAACGTGTGAACAGATTGATGCAATAAATCTTGAAATCCTAAAAAGCTAATAAGCTCTGCTATTCTTTTTTGAATAATATGTGATGATAATCCGATATTTTCTAAAGAAAATGCTAATTCTTGAATTACTGTATCCATAACGATCTGATTTTCTGGGTTTTGAAATACCATCCCAATTTCTTGGGCAGATAACAAATCAGCTACTTCCTCTATTAAAACACCCTCATAAAATATCTCTCCAGAACGCGTACCAATTGGAAGTAACTCCTTTTTAAAATGTTTTAATAAAGTCGTCTTCCCAGATCCCGATCCTCCAGCAAGTGCAATAAACTCACCTTTTTGAACAGAAAGAGAAATATGCTGTAACGCTTTTTCATTTTCATCAGCATATACAAATGATAAATTGTTTATTTCTGCATGCGCCACCATATCCATTCTCTCCCTTCCATTATGATTGGTAAACTAATAAACATCGTAAATACGACAAACATCATCCCATCGTATTGCTGAAATAGAATCGATTCGACTTTCGGATAAATAATCAATTTCCCCCCGCCATAATTACTACATATAATAGCAGCTATAAATAAAATGATTAAATAACTGAGCGTATACCAATCGCGCCTTTCCATTCTATAGCGAATATACGTCGTACGCTTCGTTACACCAAATCCACGAGCTTGCATAGAATCTGCCGTTTGCAGTGCATCTTCTAATGAACAAATTAATAATACTTGCAGCAATTGCATACCATTTTTGACGCGTTCAATTATCGAACCTGAATCTACCTGCACACCTTTCGTCTTTTGAACGAGTGTGATTTTCTTTAATCGCCTTATAAACAAAGGAACAAATCTCACTGTAATCATCGTTAACAATGCAACTTTCGGTGAAATTCTTGAAAACAAATATAAAAATTTATGACTGGAAATAATATCATTGTATGACGCAAACGTAAACATAACTGCAACTAGTAATAACCCCATTACTATTCCAAACATAATCGCCTCAAGCTTAATACGGCTATCACCTAACCAAAATAACGTAGTTCGACCTCTATGCGTTAATAACGAATTAAATAAAATTACCATAAAGAAGAAAACAATTGTGCTCGGTAGCATCTTTCTTATCTTTTCGCTATTTCCTTGCATCACATTTAACATAATAATTAATACTATTGCTCCAATTAAAAAAAGAGGATGAAGACACATCATACATAGTATCATCACCCCGATATAATAGAAAAAATTCACAAAAGGATGTAAAGAAGAAAAACTTATTTTCATAGCCCTTTACCGAATGCCTTTCTTATTGTAATACGTATACCCACTCAATTGTATCTCCTGGTTTTACCGTAGCTACACCAGCACTATGGTTTGGAAAAGCACCGTTCACACGATATTTCCATCCACTAGTATCCGCAATATCTTTTTCATATAAATCATTAATACCTTTTACATAAATACTATCTCTAGATCCGCTTGCATCAACATCTAATCCTGTACGTTGCAATACTTTATACACAGTATCGCCATCTTGTACATCCATCTTTTTCGCACCCATTATATATCCGTTATTTCCTTTTACTGAGATTGTTACTTGTTTTGCTTGCGGTTTCGGTACTGGTACTGGATCTGGTTTTGGTGGTTCAGGTTTTGGTACTGCCGGAGTCGGTATCGTTTTCTCCGCTTTATTCGGATCTTCTTTTTGCTCCTGCTTCGGTGTTTCTTTCGGCTGATTCACAACCTTTGCTTCTTCTTTTACTTCTGGTGCTTTCGGTTGTTGTTTCTCTTCTTGTACTTGTTGCTGCTCTGGTTGCTTATTTACAGCAGGTTGCTCTTTCGGTTGTTCCTGTTGTTTCTCTTCTTTCTTTACCTCTGGTTGTGCCTGCGGCTTTTCCTCTTTCGGCTTCTCTTCTACTTTTTGTTCTTGTTTCTCTTTCTGTTCTTCTTGCTGCTTTTGCTCTGATTCAGCTTGCTTTTCTTTTGTTTTTTCTTCCGGCTTCGCTTCATCTTTTTGTTCTTTTTGTTTCGCTACCTCTTCTTGCTTCGGTTCTACCTTCTTCTCAGGCTTTACAGCTGCCTCTTCACATCCGGCAAGTAGCCCGAGCGAAAGCAGTAAAGAAATGAACCATTTCACCTTACTCATCCTATCTCTCACCTTTCATACGAAAATTAGGAGCAAATAATTGCTCCTAATTTTTTGTTAAGCTGCTTTACGTCTCCATAATACATATGCAGAAGCAATACATAATACACCCATACCTACTTCTGTTGCTGGACTATGAGAAGATGCTCCTGTTTTTGGTAGACTGTTACCGTTTCCGATTTTTTTATTCTTAACCGGTTCGTTATCTACAACTACTTTTAGATTTTCATCTTTTGTTTCTTGTTGTACTTGGTCTTGTTCTTTCGGTTCTTCAGTAACTTCTTTTTCTACTACATTATTTTCTGGTTCAACGACCTTTTCTGGCTCTTCAATCGGTTTTGGCTTAATTACATCACCAGCGTCTACATTAGACCAATCATAAATAGATTTTCCCATTTCCTTAAATTGAAGTAATGCTAAAAGAGCCTGTTCTGTAGCCATTCCGTTACCATTTTGATCACTTGGTAACCATTTAAATTCACCATTTGAAAGTTGATATGATAATAGGTTTTGCATTGCCTTATGAAGACGGTTTTGATCTACACCTTTAACAAGCGATAATCCAATAATTGCTTGCGCAGTACTATTTGAATTTTCTTGTCCATCAGCTGAAAAACCACCATTTTGCAGCTGTTCGTTATATAAATACGCAACAGCTTTTTGTATAGCTGGTTTCACATCTGATCGCTCTTGATAAGGAGCTAATGCTGATAAAACCATACCTGTTACATCAACGCTACTAGCACTATCTTTACTACCTGAACTATTATAAGTCCATCCACCGTCTGTATGCTGATTATTTAACAGTGCTTCCACTAGAGCAACTCTGTTCCATTTTGATTCAACTGGAATCTCATACTTCTTCGTATCAAATGCAAGTAAAGCAAATGCATAACCTGTAACAGAATTCACTTTATCTGACTCATACAATTTTTGAACTAAATTATGTCCACCTACATTTTTAGGGTCTGCACTCATTGCATTCATCATAATAATTGTTCTAGCTAAATCTGTCGCTGAAAAACGATTAATGCGCTTTTCTACTTTTTCAGTTACTGACTTAACATAATTTAATTTTGCCTCAATTGGCACATTCTTTCCAGAACGAGAAAGCGCTACAGCTACCCAGTCACTTTCAATTCCATCTTGTAACATCTTATCTGATGTTTTAGAAATGGCTTCGTTTAATTGTGCACTTGGATCTTGAATGTTCTCTTGCTGTGGTTGTTCTGGTTGTTCTGGTTGTTCTGGTTGTTCTGGTTTTGGATCATCCGTCTTCGGTTCTTCTGGTTTTTCTTGTTTTGGATCATCCGTCTTTGGTTCTTCTGGTTTTTCTTGTTTTGGATCATCCGTCTTTGGCTCTTCTGGTTTTTCTTGTTTTGGATCATCCGTCTTTGGCTCTTCTGGTTTTTCTTGTTTTGGATCATCCGTCTTTGGTTCTTCTGTTTTACACGTCCCGAACTTATCTAACGTTTCTTTCAATGTTTCCTGGCTTATATTGCTCCAGTCTGAAACAAAGCGAAAGACAACAACATCTCCAGATTTTAATTTATAACTATCTGCTCCGACTTCTGCAGACTTATCATTTACATCATACAGCCAAGCACTTGTAGCCCCGGCCATTAAACCATCGATGCCTTTTACATATGTTCCAAACGACATCGTTTCAGATTCTACCTTGTCCCCCATGACCTTTTGCAGCAAACTTAAAGCTGTTTCCCCATCTTTAATTTGCTCTTCTTTCGGACATAACATAATGCCTTTTTGTGATTCCCCAATAATTGCAAGTTTTGCTGTATTTTCTTCAGCAAACGTAATATGTACTGTATTCGCAAAAGAAACAAATACAAGTGTCACTGCCATTAACGACGTAAGCAGCCACTTTTTCAACATTGCCATCCCAAAATTTCCTCCCTTACTACCATTTACACAAAAAAAGGCCCTTCAAGGGCGTGCGATTGACACTCTCTTTTTGTAAGTGTCGAACAAAAATGTACAACACCTCCTACCCGCATTATTCGCGGCTATATTTGTATAGGAAAAATAATTTTGTTTATGAACGTATCATTGTGATAACATTCACTTTTCTTGGCACAACTTACTTCCATTTAAGTTATCGTAAAACGATAAACCTATACATTCTGTAAATTTTAAATTTCTGTATTATTTTACTATTGACAAAGAATTTTGTCCATGCTTTATCGGATTTATTTTCTAAGAATAATAACTTATTAACTCTTAACTATGTAAACTCTTTTCACTAATAATGACGCCATCTTCATCCGCATAGACATATTCATTTGGATTCCAATCCACTTGTCCAAAGTGCAATGAAATATTTCGTTCTCCTTTTCCTTCTTTCACACTTCTATTTGGCATCGTTCCTAACGCTAAAATACCAATATTAATATTCTTTAGTTCACTAGAATCACGAACATACCCATTCACAATAATTCCTGCTAGCTTTCTTTCTTCCGCAATAGCTGCCAAATTATCACCAAGTAAAGCACAATTCCTAGACGCTCCGCCATCAACAACTAATACTGTTCCTTCTGGTAATGTTTGCAATCCTTCCTTCACTAGTACATTATCATCTTTCACTTTTACAGTTGCAATTTTCCCGTGGAATTGTTCTTTCTTCCCAAAAGACCGAAAAGACTGGCGACATATTTGTAATTCCTTTTCAAATTCATCACATAGATCTGTAGTTTTCCACATCTTGTTCCCTCTTTTCCTTTTTCTTTCTACATAAACATATTCTTGGCTTATTATCGTTTCCCTGTCTAATATTGCAATAATTTGTATGTGCGGGAAAAGGATACAAAAACTATTGCCTTAAGAAGCTACCTTTATTATAATCTATTTCACGGATCGAATTCAGAATATTAAAATTAATCAAGTGAAGAAGGAGGAATTTTATGCAAATACAAACTGAGGCAAAAAAACAACCTAGTAAACAAAAGTTTAAAATGCCTGATGCGTACGTACTACTATTTTTTATTGCTTTACTTTGCGCCATTGCTACTTATTTCGTTCCCGCTGGAGAATTTAAAAGAGTTACAAACGGGACCGTTACAACGACAATACCAGGAAGCTATCATTCTGTTCCACAATCACCTGTAGGATTTGTTTCTTTTTTTACCGCTATTGAAAAAGGAATGACACTTGCTGCTCCGATTATCTTTTTAATTTTATTTACAGGTGGAGCCATTGCAATTCTTGAAAAGACAGGTGCCCTTGACGGTTTAATCTATCATGTTATTAACAAATTTCGTAATCAGCAATTACTTTTCATATGTATCGTTGCCGCACTTTTTTCTATTCTCGGAACGACTGGCATTATCGTTAATTCAGTTATCGGTTTTATCCCCATTGGTATCATCGTTGCACGCACATTAAAATGGGACGCTATCGTCGGTGTAGCAATTATTTATTTAGGCACTTATGCTGGTTTTAACGCTACTATTTTATCCCCCTCACCTTTAGGCATTTCACAAAAGATCGCAGAACTTCCGATGTTTTCGGGAATTGGTTTACGCACAGCTATCTATATATCTTTTTTACTTGCCACTATCCTTTATATTAATTGGTATGTAAAGCGCTTGAAAAAATTGAATAAAGGAAGCATTCTTGGCGACAACTGGTTTCCAAGTAACGCTCTTTCAAGCGAAAAGGAAGCAGAGAAAAAAGAAGTTCCTTGGACGATACGTCATAAATTAATTTTACTCGTTTCAGCTTTATCATTAATTGCATTTTTAATAGGCGCTTTTCGTCTACATTGGACGGACGCAGAAATGACCGCTACTTTTATTTTCATAGCAATTACAGCCGGAATAATAGGTGGCATGAAAGCAAACGATATCGCTTCTACTTTTCTAGCGGGCTGCCAAAATCTCATATATGGTGCTTTAATCGTCGGAATGGCTCGCTGTATTTCAGTCATTTTAGAACAAGGAAAATTACTTGATACAATCGTTAACCAGCTCGCACAGTCTCTTGAAGGACAAAGCCCTGTATTTGGCGTTATCGGTATGTACGTAAGTAGTGCTGCATTACATTTCCTTATTTCATCCGGGACAGGAGAATCGGTTATTTTCATTCCGATATTAGCTCCATTAGCTGATTTCATGCACATTACACGCCAAGTTACAGTACAGGCTGTTATGCTCGGCGAGGGTGTAGTAAACTGCCTTAATCCAACTTCCGGTGTTTTAATGGGCGTTCTCGCAGCGAGCGGCATTTCTTATGGAAAATGGATTCGTTTCATGGCTCCACTTGCACTCATTTGGTTTATCATTGGACTTGTTTTTCTTATTGTTGGGGTGAATATTGAGTGGGGACCTTACTAAATACTTAACTAGATAAATAAGTACTATCGTTCCATATAAATATCTATTCTATTTCCCTCACTAGTCCTATAAAAATCATTTATTCTAGTAAAAATATAAGAAGGGATTGATCATAATGATCAATCCCTTTTATCAAAATATAATACCTTTAAAGATCTTAGTTCCAGATTTTATTTACCCATTCAGGATAATCAATAAAAGGATTGCGGTTATGTTGATATTTTGTAAAAATCACTTCATTACGCTTTCGCTCTAAATCATCGACCGGGTCTTGTTCATTCCATTTTAATAAGACAGATAGTTTCCCCATGTATGGATCTTTATTGTTATTTACTTTTTCATTTAGTTCTAAATCTATTTCGCCGTTGTCTCCCTCGTAACGAACAGCCATATAAAACAGCATTCTAGCAATATCTCCTTTTACACTATCACGAGGTTCCCAAGAATCACTATCATATTTACATTCTGTCGCCTCAGAATGATTCACACCACCATTATCAAAATCTAGATTTCCACGTGAACTATTTACAGATACATCCGTCGCTCTTAAATGATGTAGATCTGTTCCAGGTCCTGCAGTCGTTCCAAAGTCACCGTGAGATTTTGCCCAAACATGCTCTCGGTTCCAGTTATTTACTCCTGATCCATTCGTAAGTTTCCCTTGCGAACGACCAGTATATAAGAGTATCACATTATTTTTATTATTTGGGTCCTCATCAGTATCTCTTAGCGCTTCCCAAACCGCACTGTATGATAGCTTTGTATGATTATCAATAATATTATGCAGTTCCTTCTTTAATTCTAACCCCGTTTTTCCTATTGCGTTATTATAATATGTATCGTCATAATTTTTCACAATACTCTCTTGTGCTGATGCAGGAGCTACTTCACCGTGTATAGTATCTGTGAATGATAGCGATGCAGAACCTAAAATAAAAAATGAAGATAGTGTAACCATAGCAATCTTTGTATTTCGAAACTTCATATACCCATTCCCCTTTAAAATATAATTTAAAGCTATTAACTAAAAAGTGCTTTCTAACCCCCAAAACCTTTTAGAAACCCCTACCCCTTTTCTGTTTATTTAATACAAGACTCTATCCAGTCTGTATCACTTCTAAACTTTTTATTTATTCACATTCCAAACAATTTCACTTTTTACAAGGAATATCCTTCTCTTATAAAGATTATTAACATATTCTTTACAACTAAAAAGTAGTTTAATATTAACTTATAAATTTTAATTTATTTATGCAATAATGCATATTTGATAAATACTTAAAAAAACAGTTTGAATAAAAAGCATTCAAAGAAAACCGTGCAACAAAACAGATACAGTCTAAGACAGAAATAATAAAAATCAAGATGATAGCTCGACTTTTCCCTTTTCCATAACTGTCTTTATTTTTGTGTAAAACCTTTCTTTCTCTGAATAATACGTACAAAAATAGATTGGATACCATTTAGGCACCAATCTATTTTAATTAAAGAAACTGTGTCAATTCTGAGTTCACAATACGTTGTGCAGTAATGATAACACTGTCAGCTGTTAGTCCATAAACACTATATAGTCCACCAGGTTGATTAGGAACAATTTGAACTTCATATTCAAATGCTTGTCCAAAAGCAGGATGAACTAAGCTTAGAGTTACAAAAGTAGAAGCATTAGAATTCACATTGAAGTTTACCTGTTCAATTAATACTAATGAACCGTCAAGTCTAAAAACTCTAGCTACTCCAGTAAGTGGGCCCGCAGTACGGTTAAGGATTTTCACCCTAACTTTATTTGCATTAGCAGGTTGATTTCCTACGTTTTCAATTGGTCCTGTAGTAAGAGCCATATAACATCACCCCCATTATATTATTATGATATTCAACGATAAACATTAATGTTATAGTCTAATTACCCAATCTACTTAAAATAAAAAGAAGCTCCAAATTCTATTATATTTAGGTCATAGATATTAAACTTAATAAAATCAAAGGCAGGAGCATATTTGATATGTTCCTGCCTTTTTATTGTGGGATACCGATAAATAGCCCTCTAGCTAAGATTTTAAAGTGCTACAAAATCAAAAATTTTATCTCACCACAGTTTTCTACGAGAATCCAGTGAACAGCTTATTTACATAATTTTTGTTCTCGGAAGTTGATTTTGTAGCGCCCTTTCTCGTAATTCACTATGTTTTCCAAAGAAAATAGTGAAAAACAGGGCGATGAATACATTTACAAAATGACAAAACTGTAAGAATACACGAATGTTTGTAAGAAAGTTCGATGTTTTCTTTTTCCTTTTTTTATTATAGTGAAAAAGAAGAACAAAATATTCTCTTATGTAGGAAAGGAAGATAATAATGATTGATCTATTAAATAAATGGATGTTAGAAAGTACAGCCAATTTTAATATCGTTGTAGGACTTACAGCACTTCTATTTTTGGGTTCAGTAATTGCACTTATTATTATTTACAAAAAAATTGGTAAACCGGTTGAAAGAACAAATACTATTTATTTAAAAATTACTTCTCGTATGTTTACTACTCAAATTCTAATGAATGCTATATTTATTTCTTTAGTTGGTAAAGATATTGAGAATTTCCGTCAAATCTTTATATTATTTGAAGCTTTTGTATTCTTTATTGGAGCTATTTATTCGTTTAAATTATATAGACAGGAGTACAAATAGTTGATCCCCATCTAATTTCTTTGCTTCCGCTGAATTTTGAGGTGAGGGTCTTACTTCCCGGCGAATAGCGGGATAAAACTAGAACTTCTTTTCCTATGTATCATTATTTCGTTACTTCACCAAACTGCGCTCTCGTCACTTTCGCCAAGTCCTCTACTTTAAGCTCAATTTGTATACCAATTTTCCCGCCACTCACTATCATCGTTTCAAGTGATTGGGCACTTTCATCAATACATGTAGAAAATAGCTTTTTCATTCCAACTGGTGAACAACCGCCGCGAATGTATCCTGACACTTTCGTAATATCTTTAACAGGAATCATTTCAATTTTCTTTTCACTTACTGCTTTTGCGGCAGCTTTTAAATTTAGTTCCTCATCTACCGGAATGATAAACACATGATAATTTTTACTATTCCCTTGAGCAATTAACGTTTTATATACTTCTCTCACTTCTCGTCCAATTTTCTCAGCTACTGATACGCCATCAATTTTTCCATCGTCTGGATCATATGACATCATCGAATATTCAATTTTTTCTTTATCTAATATTCGCATCGCATTTGTTTTATCTTTTTTCATAACGTTCTCCTTAAAAGGTTATTTCATATTATTAAGTTTTATTATACACCCTTTTCCATTTCTCCTACATAACTTCACGTATATTTCAAAACTAAAAATATTGATAATTCAAAAATCATCTGATATAATTTGGAAAAACTTATGTTAAGGAGAGATTTGTCATGTGAAATGTTAATACTTCTTTCCAACTTCATCATCATACGTAACGCCGTGTATCCGAAGAAAAATTTTTCTTCGTGGGTACAGGGCTTTTCCTGTTGACCCACGAAGCGTTCATAAAGCTATGTGGGTATTTTTATACCTGCATAGCTTTTTTTAATTTAAAAAAGGAGTGATTATGATGGAAATGAGAAATGTAAAAGGAACGAAAGACTATTTACCAGAGGAGCAAGTGCTGCGAAATAAAATTAAAAGAGCTTGTGAAGATACGTTTGGACGATACGGATGCAAACCTTTAGAAACGCCGACGTTAAATATGTATGAGCTTATGTCTTACAAGTACGGCGGTGGTGATGAAATATTAAAAGAAATATATACACTTCAAGATCAAGGAAAACGTGATATTGCCTTACGATACGATTTAACTATTCCATTCGCAAAAGTTGTGGCAATGAACCCGAACCTCCGCCTCCCTTTTAAACGTTATGAAATTGGGAAAGTATTTCGAGATGGGCCAATTAAACAAGGAAGATTTCGTGAATTTATACAATGCGACGTTGATATTGTCGGTGTAGAATCAGTCATGGCTGAAGCGGAACTCATGAGCATGGCGTTTGAGCTGTTCCGAACATTAAACTTAGAGATATCGATCCAATATAATAACCGAAAATTGTTAAATGGTATTCTTCAGGCCATTAACATCCCTACTGAATTAACAAATGACGTCATTTTATCATTAGACAAAATCGAAAAGATTGGGATTGATGGTGTACGAAAAGATGTATTAGAGCGCGGAATTTCTGAAGAAATGGCTGATACAATATGTAATACTGTATTATCTTGTCTAAAGCTTACAATTGTTGACTTTAAAGAAGCTTTCAATAACCAACTCGTTGCCGATGGCGTAAACGAATTGCAACAATTACAGCAATATTTAATCGCTCTCGGAATAAATGAAAATACGATATTCAATCCGTTTTTAGCAAGAGGACTGACAATGTACACAGGTACTGTATATGAAATCTTCCTAAAAGATGGCTCAATTACATCTAGCATAGGTAGCGGCGGCCGTTACGATAACATTATCGGAGCATTCCGTGGTGATAGTATGAACTATCCAACAGTCGGTATTTCATTCGGTTTAGACGTTATTTATGCAGCACTATCGCAGAAAGAAACAATCTCATCTACAGCGGATCTATTTATCATCCCGCTCGGGACAGAATTACAATGCTTACAAATTGCCCAGCAATTACGTTCTACCACTTCCTTAAAAATCGAACTCGAACTAGCAGGACGCAAATTAAAACGTGCCCTTAATTATGCCAATAAAGAGAATATCCCTTATGTGCTTATTATTGGTGAAGAAGAACTTAGTACAAACACTGTTGTGCTGCGGAATATGAAGGAAGGTAGTGAGATGAAAGTTCCGCTTACTTCTTTGAAAAATAATACATTGAATAAATATTTTACTACGCCTACTACGTTATGACTGTGAAGTATTCTCAAAATGTAAATCAGGTAAACAAAAAAGGGCTGTCCGCGCATGACAGCCCTTTTCCCTTAATGAACAACACCTTCATAAGTGAAATTATATTAACGATTTTCCGAATATATCTATCATAATTTACACTATATCAACGATACATAGATTTTTCATTTGATAGATAACCGGGCAATTAGTTTACATAAAATAATTATACTCAATTTAATCTTACAAAACTTTAACATCCAATTACCTATTTTAATAATATATGGTTTTCTAATTTCACTACCAATTTAAGAAAAATTCATATCCTTCTCTACTATACCACTTTCATCTATTAACTTTTATTTTGTGCATTCCTACTCTCCAAAACTTTCTCCATATTATGAGTTGCCCATTCCATCATTAATAGAATCATTGGACGAAGTGATTCACCAAGCTCGGTTAACGAATATTCTACTTTAGGTGGCACTTCACGGTATACTTCACGATGTATGATGCCATCTGCTTCAAGTTCTCTAAGCTGCAGTGTTAACATTCTTTGTGTGATATTAGGTTTTAATCTTTTTAATTCATTAAACCTCTTTTTCCCATCTAATAAATGATACAAAATAACACCTTTCCATTTTCCACCAATTACCTCAACCATAGCTTCAACTGGACAAGAATATTTATTTAAAAATGGGTAATTTATATTATTTTCATTTGAACAATCCATAATAAATCCCTTCCCTTAACATTAGTATCTTTTTTGATACTATACCACATAAATGTGCGTACTTGTATCTATGTTACTTTAAAAATATAATTTACTTACAAAATAAATTAAAGAAAAGAGGAACTTTTATGACAAATACAAACGAAATTACAAAAGAGAAAATTATGGAGGCTTTTCATTTCAGACATGCATGTAAAGAGTTCGATCCTATGCACAAAATTTCAGAAGAGGATTTTAAATTCATTTTAGAAACAGGCAGATTATCTCCTTCTTCTTTTGGATATGAACCTTGGAAATTTATTGTCGTACAAAATAAAGAATTAAGAGAAAAACTACAACCGTATTCATGGGGCGCTGGTGGGCAACTTGCAACAGCAAGCCATTTCGTCATTGTTCTTTCAAGAAACATTAAAGATATGCATTATGATGCAGAGTATATTAAATATATGATGAACGATATTATTGGATTGCCTGAAGACACTCAAAAAATTAGATATGAATTCTTCAAAAAGTTCCAGGAAACAGATTTTAACTTATTACAATCCGATCGTACTGTATTTGATTGGGCATCTAAACAAACTTATATTGCTTTAGGTAATATGATGACGAGCGCAGCTCAAATCGGTATTGATTCTTGTCCGATAGAAGGATTCGATAAAGAGAAAGTAGACTCTTTACTTCGTCAAGAAGGCATTATACAGGGCGATAACTTTGAAGTATCTGTTATGGTTGCCTTTGGTTACCGTAAAGAAGATCCAAAACGTGATAAAACAAGACAGACTATAGATACAATTGTTGAATGGATTAAGTAATGTAGCACACACAAATAATGCTCCTAATAGCTGGATACTTATACTAAAGAACTATTAGTCGTTTTTCTTATGTATGAATTTGGTTTTTCATGGAAAGATATATTAGTATGTATGCAGTTTGAGCACTCTATTTTTTAGAGTCGAACAGGAGGAGAATGAATATGTCTGATATTGAAGTTGGCGAAGTGTTTACTCTTAGTGATGAGAATAACGAAGAGCAAGAAGTAGAAGTACTTGGAGCGATGGATGTCGAAGGCGCAGAATATATTGCAGTTGCCTTTGTTGAAGATATCCAAACAGAAACTGAGGAAGACATTGATATTTTCTTTTTAAAAGTAGAAGAAGATAATGAGTTTTCATACATTGAAAATGATGAAGAGTTTGATAAAGTATCTGCTGCGTTTGAAAAGATTTTGGATGAGCAAGAGCAAGAATAGTATGAATGAAAAACACGAGGGCGGATGCATATCCGCCCTCTTTTTATTACTCATCCAGAGACTCACGCAGTAATTGCAGTACATCTTTCATCGCAAAAGGTCCATCTTTTTTAACATGCTCCGCAAATTCTGAAACGAGACGTAATGTTCTCACACTTTCGATTGGATGTTCTCCTGATGCACTTTCAGCTGAAAGCATAACTGCATTCGTCCCGTCCAGTACAGCTTGAAACACATCAGTCACCTCAGCCCTTGTTGGAATAGAATGATCTACCATAGATTGAAGCATTTGTGTTGCTGTAATGACATATGTATTCGTTCGATTACATTCCTGAATCATCATTTTCTGTAAAAGCGGAATGCATTGATACGGTAACTCTACTCCTAAATCGCCCCTTGCAATCATAATTCCATCTGCTTCTTTACATATATCCTGAAAATTCTCGATTGCTTCCATCGTTTCTATTTTTGCAATTACATTAGGTGACGTTTCTTTATACTGTTGTATAAAATCTCGTATTTCTTTTATATGACTAGGTTTTCTTACGAAAGAACATGCGATAAAATCAACATTCTCCTCTAAAAGAAACTGAATATCTTTTTTATCTTTCTCTGTAATAGCTGGTAAACGAACAGCCGCATCTGGTAAATTAACTCCTTTATGAGATGAGATATTGCCACCTGTTTTTACCTTCGTTTCTATTTTGTCCGTACTTATCTTTTCAACAATTAATTCAACTTCTCCATCATTAATTAAAATTCTACTGCCTACTTTCACATCATTCGGTATTCCTTCATAATCAACACTCGCTTCTGTATTACTCCCTGTAACTGGTTGTGTATGTAAAATAAAAGAATCTCCTGCCTGAAGTGTAATTTGCCCTCCCTTCACTTCACCTAATCTTATTTTAGGTCCTTGTACATCACCCAAAAATTTAGTAGAGTCATCTAATGATTTCACTAAACGAATGATGTCTTTATGACTTTCATGCGTGCCATGCGATAAATTCAGTCGAACAATTTTCATACCATTCTTTATTAACTGCGCTAACGTTTCTTTATTATTACTTGCGGGTCCAATTGTACAAATTCGATCGATTGTCATTTTTGTCACCATCCTTTTTTTAATAAGTTTCCCATATGAACTTAAAAATAACAGAGATTCTGACATGAATAGATTTAAATTTACATGAATTTCATAAAATTAAACCTGTATCCCTTGCTGGCTAAGCATTAGAAGATATATTCGCTTTTTTGCAAATGAAGACATGTTGAATCGAAAGTAAAAGAAAAGTTAAGTATGGGATAAACCATTGAGAGTTTCGAAATTTTCATATATTGTATGAATTGAGTTCGAACTCAAAAATTTAAAAAGGTGGGAAAATTAGTGAATATGAAAAAATCTTTATCGGTGACAACTTTAGGGTTAGCGGTTTTAGGTTTTGGTTTTACTAATAACGCAAGTGCTTCAGAGATCGATACTGTAGACAAGCAGCCCGTTTTAGTTGACTTTGATACAATTCAATCAACAAAAACATCTAGTGTTCCTAGTTTGACTATTGCAGCTGCACCTAAGAATGACTCTAACATTAGCGTATATACTCCCTTTTTTGGTAACCCATATGCAGTTGCTAAATCGAAATCAACTACGACCGAAGACTATGTTTATGCAAAAGCAAGAACTTTCAATGGCGATGGCTCATTAGTAAATACGAAAAGTAATAGTGCAAAAAAATCATCCTTTGTAAGTGCTACAGCGACGAACACAAGCATTTATTATGGAGATGATTACGCTATCGGTAATCATACCTATAAATTAAGTGGTTATAATGATGTGAATCACGAAACAAAAGCTTTCTGGTAAGAAAGAGAAAAAAGATATGCATCTTGCATATCTTTTTTCTCTAATATTTTACATATATTGAGGTGCTATTTATGAAACAAATATATATTATTAGCGGTGTTTTACTTATTTCATTACTTACAATTTATATTTTGTTCAATACTTCAATCATACAACCTCATCCACCTTCCATAGAAAATAAACGCGAGCAACAAACCAATACTATTTCTTACGGATTGAAGGATAATCAAGGCCAACATATTAACAATGGCAGTACAATTACTAGTGAGGATAATAAAATTAATGTAACATTCTCATTCGTACATACTATTAATGAAAACCGAAAATATGGATTAATTGTTCTAGAAGATTACGAACAAAAACCTTTTAAAATAGAAGATACTACTAATGAAATATCACACTATTTTTTTGATATGAAACCAAACAGTTCAATGACTACGAAAATCTCTTTACACACTTCTCCTAATGCAAGTGAATTAACCTTTTTAATAATAAAAAAATCTGAATACAAATTAAAAGATAATAACTTAAATAAAGCAGCTATTTTAGAAGATATTCTAAGTATGCGATATTCAATGCATCCTCTTCAGAAAGAAAACGAAAAAATAAAACTCCCCCTTATAGATCCAGATGCTATTTTAAAAGATGGTCTTTACGAACCAGTATTTGTTACGAACCGTGAAGAGAACTTACAAACCGTCTTCTTTGAAAAGGAAGGCAAGCAATTAATTTTATCAAACGGTAATGAAACAAATGATGAAATGACTTACGCAATCGTAGCTTTTAAAGATTGGAAACAAGTTGAAATATTTAACAATAGAAAAGTCGTTTATACTAAGGTTGCACCTGAAACAAGACAAATCTTTAATTTCACATTGCCTTCAGTGGATCAAGAAAGTAATTTTCAACTCGTCGCTTTTCCATTTCCTTATAAAGTTAGCGAAGAAGATTATGTCAGTCAACAAGCATTCAGTTCCTTTCGCATCGTAATTGAAAATGAAAATAAATAAGTTATACTGTGCACATTACAACAACCTAAAAAAGGCCTACTCACACGAGTAGGCTTTTGAAACTATGAAAGTTTCGTCAATAACTGATTTAAATCTTTTTTCGTTTTCGTCGTTAATGATTTCATTTTATTAACATCAATCTTTTCCTTCTCCGCCCCTACAATTAACGGATACATACTTTGACCGATTGTTTTAGAATCCGTCGGATGTGATGCTTCTAGCTCTTTTTCAATCACATCCCACTTTTCGTTAATTTGTTTGCCAAGCTTATTCACTGTTTCCAATTTCGGATTAGCAGCTAACTGCTTGTCCAAGCTATCAATTAATGCTACAACTTCTTTAACATTCGTTTTCACAGCAACACTTTTCTTCGGATCTTTCGTTGCCTTTCCGTTATTGTTTGTGCTTGTACTTGTGCTTTGATCTGCTGTTTTCCCGCTAGTCGTTTGATCATTCGTTTTTCCTGTCGTTTCTTTTTCTTTTGTTTTTACATTTTCGTTTTGAGTTGACGTTTTGCCGTTACTTTCAGTTCCTGATGATTCTTTCGTATTTTTTGCATCCTTATCTGTTTTTTCATTTGAAGAAGTATTTGTTTCTTTTTCAGTATCTTTCGTTGTTTTTGAAGCTTCATCTGCACTTGTCGTTTTTGCTTCTCCATCCTTTTGCGCAGTTACTTGCTCTTTCTTTTCCGTTTCTTTATCTGCTGAAGGACTACAAGCTGCCATAGTAAGCATTGTACCAATTGTAATCGATGCGATAGCGACCTTTTTCATTTTCATATAAATCCCCCTATGTTTTACATAATTTATCCTCCCCTTTACGATTCGATTTCCCCTTAAAAAATCCCTTTTCATACGAATTATCATCTTTCCGACAGTAATCTTCATAATAATACGTACAAAAACTGATAAACTCATTTTAATATTCGAGTTTCTTCTACTTCATTTTTCTGCTCACAAGTAAAAGAAAAAGAGTATATTGTCACATTAAGAATTACTATCTTCATATGACAATATACTCTTCTATCAAATTTTTATCTTTCTTGACATTTTATTTATACAAAAAAATAAAATTTTCTTTCGTTTTTTGTTTCTCAACATTTGTTAACATAATATTTTTATGAATAACCACCATTCGAGTGAATGACTTGCCCAGTAACCCATTTCGCTTCTTCACTTACTAAAAAAGAAATTAAGCGCGCAGCATCCACCGGTTCTCCTACTTTACCTTGCGGGAATTTCCATACTAAATGATGCTTCAGCTCCTCTGTAATCCATCCTGTATTCGTCGGTCCTGGATCTACAGCATTCACTGTAATCCCCTTCTCCATTGCAACTGGTGCTACTGACTTTGTAAATGCTTCAATTGCCCCTTTCGTTGCTGCATATGCTAGTTCATCTGGCATTGGGCCTACTGACTGTCCTGAAGTAAGATTAATAATACTCCCGCCCGTTTTAAGTGAATAATGTTTTATAAACATTGAACTTAATAGCATAGTAGCCCGAACATTAACTGTATAATGTTTATCCAACTGCTCTACATCTAATTCCTCAATCCTCGTATGATTAGAATACACTGCATTATTAACTAGAATAGATGGATCACCTAACCGTTCTGATACCATATAAAACAAACGATTTGGCGAATAAGACTGCGATAAATTGATTTCTGCCATTTCACATCGAACATCGTAACTTTCAATTTCCTTTTTCAGCAAAAAGGGTTCTTGATCACTCATTCCCCATGGCATCGCTTTATCATACTTTGGCCAGTACGTGAAAAAAATGTCTATCCCCTTTTGAGCAAGCACCTTGCATACAGCTGCACCAATTCCATTCAGACGAGTTGCCCCTGTTACAATTGCTATTTTCTTCACCTTTTTCTCCTCCATCTATACACAGATCCCCTGTATGAATACAGAGGATCTATCTTCTTATTGAATATTTGACAGTATACGTTCAGCACCTAATTTTAACATTTTAATAAAGATATAATTTACAATCGTAAACATTACAAATAAAACGATAAACATAACCCACAGTCCGACATGAAGGAAGAAGTATAATACACTTACTCCCCCCACAATAATTAAAGCTATTAAAATATTAGCTAAAAAATTCCACAAAGTTGTATATCGACTTTTAAATAATTTCTGCTCTGTATCCCAATGAATATCTGCAGTTTGCGCGTCCCAGCGTGTTCCGATTAAATTAATTAATAACAACCCGTTCGCACTTAGTAAAAACCACAGTATCATAAAGACTGGAGAAATCCCAGCTACAACTGCCATCGTAATACCGAATACTGCTAAAATGATCACATTAATTAACCAAGCAGTGATTGCTTTCGCAAAAAAGATATCCGAAGCCTTTACTGGTAAATAACGATTCACAAACCAAGAGCTTCCATCTCGCGAAAATGACGTTGTTGCAATGACGTTACTACCCATTAAAAATAACGATGCACAAAGGCCAACACCAATTGCAAATCCCGTTGTCTCTGGATTGTTAATATACTCTGTAATAAACTTTAAATTTCCATCTTGCACAAATAAAATAAAGAACAACATAATTGGCATAACGAAAGTTTGTACAATGCAATTTAAGAAAAATTGTGGTGTACGGAATAACGTTTTAAATTCTTTTTTCACATACGCTTTTAAATGCGAACTTTGTACTGTTGATTTTTGTAAACCTTCCGCCGAAATAACTTGTTTCTTTGCTGTACTCGTTGAAAGTCCAATAACCCCTTTTAAATATGTACGCTCTGCTATGTAATAAAACAACACAAAGAAGACAAATGAAATAACTGCAAAGATTATTACATATAAAGGTCCCTTCCAATTTGCATTTTCTACTAATGCTACTGCTCCAAAATATGTAGTTGGAAAATAGTTTGTCATTTGTACTAAAAGAGAAGACTGGTTGTTTGCAAGGTAATCCGCAATTGCATCTTCAGAAAACGAACTTTTATTTTTCCACTGCAAAAATACGTTAATTCCTACAATAAATAGTATACTTACGATTCCAATAAATATATTTCCTCGGTCTTTATTTTTCGCTATATTTGTATACCTCATAATAACTGTCATCAGTAACGAAGCTAGTACTAACGGCACAATTGGGAAGAGTAAGTAAATGAAAATCATATATATGTAATATGTAATAAATGCGCCACTTTTTAAACCGTACGTAATAAAGATCGGTAATAAAATAAATGAACTCATTACGTATTGTGTAATTAATACTGTTAAAAATTTGGCTGAAATAATTTGCGCTGGTTTTAATGGTAATGGTAATAACATTTCAATGTCATTGCTGTAGTAAAATACAGTTAAAATGTTCGTAATACTCATTAAAAATACCCATATACTCGCAATCGCAAGTCCCATTGCGATAATCATTCCTGGATCTTGCCCTAAATGTATCATTCCCTCATACATTGCATGCGTGATAGAACCAAACAGTAAAAAGCCGACAAATAAAATAGCTGCAAATGAAAATACATACGCCCATCGCTTCTTCTTATCTGTTATAAAATCTGCATAATTTAATTTCAATAATACTTTCGTTAACGTCCAAATTTTACTCATTGCCCGTCATCTCCAAGAACATTTTTTCAAGTGATTCATTGGATTTAAAATGATCTCTCATTTCATCTAAATTCCCTTTAAACTGAAGGTTTCCCTTATTAATAATCGCGACGCGGTCACATAATTTTTCTGCCACTTCTAATACGTGTGTAGAGAAGAATACAATCTTTCCTTTATCCGCATGTTCTCTCATCATTTCTTTTAAAATATATGCAGATTTCGGATCAAGCCCAGTTAATGGTTCATCTAAAATCCATACATCTGGCTCATGTACGAGCACACCAATAATAACGATTTTTTGTCTCATACCGTGCGAATAACTTTGAATTTGATCAGATAAAGCATTATAAAGATCAAACTTCTTCGCTAAAGACTCTATTCGTTCTTGTCGTACTTCTTTCGGCACTTCATACATATCGGCCATAAAGTTTAAATATTCAATTCCTTTTAATCGTAAAAACATATCTGGACTATCTGGTACATAACCAAACGTCTTCTTCGCTTCCATCGGCTCTTCCATAATATTTTTTCCGTTAATCGTAATAGTCCCTTTGTCCACCCCGTGAATGCCAGTAATCATCTTAATTGTCGTTGATTTACCCGCACCATTCGGTCCTAAAAATCCAAAGATTTCGCCGCTAGGTACAGATAAACTTAAGTCTTTTACTGCATAGGTAGACCCATTATAACTTTTTGACACATTCGTAATTTCAATCATTCCATCCAATCCTTTCCTTAATTACCAAATAACTATATTGATATTATAGCATACTTCTATTTTAAGATTTTTACATTTTTCAGTTTATTTAACCTTTAAAATAAATATACACCCCTAATCCAACAACTAAAACGACAGCTAGTATAATATAAATCATTGTTAAGCGTTTAATATTCCCCTTTGTCGCTTTGCTATAATTTGCATCACCATTCCGCCCAATTAACACCGTCGCAATGACAGTAATCACTACAAGTAATACAACGATCATGATCCAAGTTAGCATTTCTTCCTCCCCCTCCTTACAACCATTTTACAATATTATCCTCTTTATTTCGCAGCATATTTCCTCTTTTTACTATTATTATGAAGCAAGCTGGAAAACTATTATTACCATTCCTATCCAATTGTGATATATTTGTAACATAACGTGACTTATTTCTAACAACGTAAGGAGGACCTATCATGAAAACAACTTGGATAAAATATTTAGGATTTCTCGGTTTCTTCGGTTTCCTCGGATTTTTTTATGAAAAAGGATTGTTTACTATGTTCTGTTTCTTCTCCTTTTTCACATCGTATAGAACAGTTCAACACGATGAACTGTTTGAACAAATTGTCAATAAATCGTGTCACAATGCATTTATCGTTACGTTACTAACTACCACAATCATTATGTTTATTGAAATGTTATTCCCAAACCCTACGCTACAAGAGATTGATATCGCTCTTATTTTCGGCACACTCATTCTTACATTCGGCTTTTCTATGTTCTTTTATGATAAACCTGTTGATGAAATGGAAGATGCACCATGGCGTTCGTAACGAAGATAAAAGAATACCGTGCCAAATTGAACATGACACAAGAAGATTTAGCGAAGAGCGTTGGTGTGCGACGTGAAACAATTAGTCATCTCGAAAAAGGTAAATACAATCCTTCCTTACAACTTGCTCACGATATAGCGAAGGCACTACATAGTATGATTGATGAGATTTTTATTTTTGAGAATAAATAAAAAATACCGTCATTCTTTCCAAGAAGAATGACGGTATTTCTCATTGATTATCCATATAAAACCGCATGAAATACGCCTAATAGTAAGTATTGATCCTGAATGTAATCTTCATCATATACATTCATCTCAATGTAATACATATCTTCCTCAAGACGAATATTCCAATCTGCAATTACATAGCCCTTTCGTAATAACTTTCCCATTCCAAATGAAGTTTTATGAACAACATATTCTTCTGCCTTATATGTAAAGGTAAATAAGAAATTTGCATCCAATAACTTTCCGTCACATACAAGTATTTCATGCTCTGCATCATGATTATCTTTGTACGTTACTAAAATCTTTCTTTGGCGCTGCCTACTTACATCCTTTGCAATGACGCGAATATTGTCCTTACTATCCTTTATTTCATAAATAATATTACTACCAATTTTCGGAATAAAATCCAGCACTCTCATCAGCGTATTTTTATAATAGCCCCTTACTACACCTACTTGCTCACTTCCATTATAAACCTCTATCGGTGTCGTATCTGCTTTGCTATCACACGGTCGTTTGTAAGAGAGCTGCATCATTCGCTCTCCTCTTAAGTACTGATCAAACGTCACAGGATATTCTATCATGCGCAGTTCTTTATTTAGCTCATACAAATAGTGTTGAACACTCTCTATTAATGTTGTAGTAGCTATACGCTCTTGAAGTTCAAATTCTTGCCAACTGGAAAAAACATTCCATTGATTATGATCCTCTTCATAGAAGAAACCAAGAATTACCTCTTCACGGTCAGCCGTTTCATATTTCATAGGCACGTTCTGCCCATGTTGAACTTGCTCCATCCACTGACCTAAATAAATGCCCAGCTCTGCAACCTTCATACATGATTTTGGAAAAAATACGCTGTCACTCGCGCAAATCGTTACATCTCCTTCGATAAAACCCTTTGAATAAGCATCATACCGTGGCTCATCCTTCTGCGGGAGATTCTTGTCTAACTCAAATAAAAACATTAACATCCTTTATTCACCTCTAGTTGTCACACTAATCATACATGACATCGCATCACGCTAGGAAACTATTTATATACGCATATTTAATTCACGCATTATAACACGTGAATGACCTTGTATAGTAGCTCTATTTTTTTGTTCTATATCTTAGTATATGAATTTATATGAGCGATTTTTCAAATATATCTATCGCAACTTACAATATATCAACGATTTTTTCAATATATTGATTTTTCGACAAATATCAGCATGATTAAAATGAAGCTACCTTTTCTTCCGCCACTTCTACAATTTCTAAAATTTGTAGCAGACTCTCCACTTCATAAGTCGGGCTAACATCTGTCCCGTTTTCTTTCAAACTCGGATTATACCAACACGTATCAATGCCGAAGTCTTCTCCGCCTTTCATATCAGAAGTTAGCGAATCTCCGACCATTAGTACACTTGATTTATCCGTAATTCCAAATTTCTCAAATGCATAATCAAAAATCTCACGCGCTGGTTTTTGATGACCAACTTCTTCAGAAATAATAATGTGATCAAAGAAATTACATAAAGGCGAATTTCCGATTCTTGATTGTTGCACCTTCGTATATCCATTCGTAATAATACCTAACTTGCAATCTTGAAGATTTTCACATAATTGCACTGCACCTTCTATAAGGTGTACCTCTTTTCCTAAGTTTTCAAGATATACATCACTAAATTGCTGCGCATCTACGTCTATATTATGAAGTGCAAATAATTGTCTAAATCGCTCTACGGCTAATTCACTTAGCGTAATCATTTTATTTTCTAAATCTCTCCATAATCCATTACTAATCTCTTTATAACTTGCAAGATGATCATTATACCCTGTAGGCATACCAAACTGTACAAACGCATTATGTAATGCGTGTCTTTCCGTTTCAGGGAAATCTAATAATGTATCGTCTACGTCGAATAATATAAATTTGTATTTCATGATGTTCTCCTCAATTCCTATTTTAAAAGCTTCGTTCTCATTGCTTATAAGTTTTTATATATGTCGTGATGAAGCGCTTTAACCCGCTCTTTATAGAATACACCTTTATCTTTTATTTTCAAATGTGCTATAAATAAATTTGCTAGCATGACTGCTGTATCTAGTCTATAAAATAAACTAACAATATGAGGAGTAACATTAAAGATACTATCATTCTTATATCCATCTTTAAATTCATCCCAACTAACCTCATTTGTTTCAGCTATTCTCATAAGCTCCAGCAATGGATGACCAATTAAAGCATTATCCCAATCAACTATTGCTTTAACTTCTCCATTATACCCGATTAAATTGGCTGGTCGAATGTCCATATGTAATAAACATTTTACATGATCTGCTGTACTAAGAATATATTCAATTGTTTTTGTATCCGGAAGATTAATTTTGCAGTTCGTGATTGTATTAAACCCTTCTATCCGTTTCACAATTCGTTCTGCTATATACTTACTAATGGGCTTTTGTTTGTAATACAAACCATCAATTGGCATACTATGAAGATTGCTCACTAACTCCCCTATTTTGCATGCGGAAATTGGCATATGATCAGCATACACACAATCCGAAATTAAAAAATCAAGTTCGGTTGAAAGATGCAATCCGTGTATCCTTGGTACTGGAATACCTTTTGAATGACAATACTTAGACAGCACCGCTTCCTTTTGCAACGAAATCCGACTGTTAAATAAGTCTTCATTTATATTTTCCACTTCTCTTTCCCACGGTACTCGAAATGCCAAAGACCCCTTTTCTGAATCTCCTTGAAAAACAATATTTTGCACTCCCGTTCCAATCACCTTTAAATCTTGAATAGCTAGTTCCTTATACTCTTGACTTAGTATTGTTGCCAGCTTCTCTCTTAACCCCTCTGCTTTTACACGTGTATGAATCATTTTATCCCCCGATTCTTAAGTTCTTTTCATCCATTTTCTCCTCTGTGCACAACATCCTCATTAACAAAATTATAGCAACAATAGTAAAAGGAGGCTAATCCGCTCAGCCTCCTTCTCATTATTAATCTTCTAGCAATAACTCTTTCATTTCCTCTAACGACTCTTTCGTAAAGCCAAGAGCTTTTTCAGCGTATGCTTCAACTGATCCGTATTGCTTTTGAATTTCACCAATCGCAGCTTGCAAGTATTCAGCACGTGCTTCAAACATTGCACCTAATATCGCTCTGCTCTCATCGTTTTGTAATTTCGCACCTAAAAAGGCCATCATTTTTTCATTTAGCTTTTCACGGAATCCGTTACTTAGTAAGTAGTCTTCCATTACTGTTTTTTCTGGTACACCTAGTAAAAGTAGTAATAATGCTGAACCAAATCCAGTACGATCTTTTCCAGCTGTACAGTGGTTTACTAACGGTAAGTTTTCCGGGTTTTGCGCTAAGTTTAAGAAGCTCACGAATGCCTCGTTACCACTTACGAAATCTTGATTCATTTTCACAAGATACTCACCTGGTTTTCCTAACATAGAAAGGTCACCAACTTGGAAAAACTCATTTATATTTAAGTCTTTCGCTAAGTCTTGCATAACTGGTAAGCACACTTGACGAGCACCCGTAATTTCTGGATTCGGCTTATGCTTCACTTCAAAGTCTGTACGGTAATCGCAAATTAACTTTAAACCAGACTTTTGTAAATAGGCAATATCCCATTCAGTTAGCCCTGCTAATTCTTCAGAGCGGTATAATTTGCCCCATTTTACTTTACGGCCTTCAGTCGTTTCATATCCTCCCATATCACGGAAGTTAAACGCACCTTGTAATGGCAATCTACGCTCGGCTACTGTTACTGCTTGTCCATTACTTCCTACTAATTTAAAATATGGACGCTCATTTTCACTCGGGTTTTCAATTGTATATGATAATTCCCCATTTACTGTTGCAAGTAATTCTCCATTTTCTTCAATATGATCTGGTGAAGTACTCCAATAAATACGAACTTCTTCTATATTATTTTCCCACTTTATTTGTAACGTATTATCTTTATTTCTTTCTACAGTTGCTTGTAACCAATTTCTTTGCTGTCCCATTCTTTCACCAACGCTTTCTCATATAATCGAATCTCACTCTATTGTATTATACAAATATCTACTTTGTCGTTCTCATTTTTCTTTTTATCTTACAAACAGGCGAAAAGTTCTTTTACTTGTTCAAAATTTGTACAAGGGTTCTCACTAGATGTGTCCCAGATTATATCCTAAAACTTCCTTACATACCGCTCAGTACAACTCAGCAACTGACATCCATTCTTTTCAAAAACATCCTTCATCCATTCATTTTGTATATTTGTCTCACCAATATAATAAGATGCACCTATTTCCTTTAAGACAAACATCGCACCTGCAAATAATGCCGCTTCATATCCCTTATTACGCATATTTGGAGTAACTGCGAAGTACATAAGTTTCCCTTCTTCTAACGTACCTCTTTCAATATGCGGGATTACAATTCCTATCGGCTCTTCATCGACACTCGCTGTTAAGCAATGTTCTTTCCATTGCTCACCAATTTCTTGTAGCATCATATGCACAAATTGATCATGAGCGACTGGTTCTCCCGTCGCTTCATTCCACAGTGAATAAAAAGCCTCTTCTCCAACTTCTTCAATAAGCTTAAAATCAATTTCACTTTCTGCATCTTCTACTTCATATATATCTTTAAATACAATCATGTTTTCCGTAACATATTCAAATGAATACGTTTCAAAACATTTTTTATACACATCATAATTTGGACTTTTTGAAGAGATTTCAAAATGTAGTTTTTCTAATCCATCTTTTTTAGCTTCAGCAACGCAATATTGCATCATTTCCTCTAATTGCTCTTCTGTAAAAATCTCTGCATTATTTTCTTTTATCATAATAGAAGAAGCATTTCTTCTTATTTTAAAATATTTTTCTAACTGTTCTATCGTCGTCATATTCTTCCCTCATCTATATCATACTCGAATTTCTAATCGTTCTCCTTGCATGAGCAGGATTGTCCTTGAATATATAGAATACTAGAAAAGATCGCATCTTTAAAGTGCGGAGGAGGTTCTCCAGTGGATATTACAGCATTGCAACAACAGTTAGAGCTTATACAACAAAATGACTATACGCAACTACAGCATATAGACGTAAATGAGTTAACTTTGAACATGCTTCAGTATATCGGAACGACTGATAGCTACGTTCGTTACCAACTTATATATAAATGTTTTGCGCATTTCATTCATCATGAATTCCTTATGGACGATCAGCTGAAATTACTTCTGCAAACTTGTTTAAGTGATGAGTATTTATATTGTGACATTTACTCCCCACATTCAGATGGGGTTTTCACACGTTCTTACACTATTTCGTTAATTGCGTTAATACTCCAATTCGCTAATTCGCACTACTTTTGTACAGAGGAGGATATCGAAGAAATAAAAAACAAACTCATTACATACACAAACTTAGAAACGGATTTTCGGGGCTATATCGAAAATAAAGGATGGGCTCATTGTCTTGCTCACGTATCTGATGCCTTTACTGAAATTGTTCATAATACGTATACAACTTTTGAATGGTACGAAGAATTAATTCATTGTTTATTAAATAAAATCTTTATTCCATCTGACCTTTTTCATAATAACGAAGATGAACGCATTGTTACTCCATTACTAGCAATGCTGTATCATGATTTTCCTCAGAACGATTTAATTTCTATTATTCATAAAAAAATAAAAAGGCTTCCTCAAATTAGAAAACGCCTTTCGCTTAATGAGTATTGTATTTTATGTGCCAATATTAAAACCTTTTTACGCACATTATTTTTCAGAACGAAAGATGACCATAACTTAGCCTTTACAGCACGTAAAACAGAAAGAATGTTAAAAGAACTTCCTAACTATTATTAAATACAAGGAGCAATGACATGGGTTATATTGAAGATATGAGAAATCTAGTAGGAAATCATCCACTTATTTTAATAGGATCACACGCCATTATATTAAATGAAAAAGATGAAGTATTGCTGCAGCTCCGTACAGATTTTAAACGCTGGGGCATTATTGGAGGCGCATTAGAATATAACGAAACGTTAGAAGAAGCTTTAAAACGAGAAGTATATGAAGAAACTGGACTTATCATTAAAAATCCAGAACTATTCCGTACATACTCAGGGCCTGATTTCTTTCAAATCTATCCAAACGGCGATCAAGTACACGGTGTACTCGTTGTTTATATTTGCCGAGAATTTTATGGTGAACTTGTATGCGATCAAAGTGAATCAAAAGAACTACGCTTCTTTTCACTTGATGAATTACCTAATAATCTTCCCCCTGTTATTGAGAGGATTATTACAGATTATCAAAAAAAATAAGGGAACGCTTAACGTTCCCTCTCAAATCCAATCCGTTTTTTAATTTCCGCTAAATTTACCTTTGCAATAGCGCGTGCCTTCTCAGCACCGTTTTCTAATGCTTCATATAATAAATCCGGCTCATTCATATACATTGCGTACTTTTCACGAGGTCCAGCTAACTCTCGATCTACAACGCGAAACAACTCTTTTTTTACATCGCCCCATCCGATTCCAGTCTCATATTTTTCACGTAATGACTGTATTTCGTCTTCTGTCGCAAATTCTTTATAAATTGTAAATAAGGTTTCTAGTTCTTTCGGTTCATTTGGAAGTGAAGAATCTGTTTTGATTTTAAATATTAACTTTCGTAGTTTTTCTTGCTCTGCAAATAATGGGATTACATTTCCGTAACTTTTACTCATCTTCCTTCCGTCAAGACCAGGTAAAATAGCTCCTTCTTCTTGTATGACATACTCCGGAAGTGTAAATGTCGTGCCAAATGTATGATTAAAATACGTCGCAATATCACGCGCGATTTCAATATGCTGAATTTGGTCTTTTCCAACTGGTACATGGGTAGCTTGAAATAATAATATGTCAGCTGCCATTAAAATCGGATACGTATATAACCCCATATTCACTCCTGCATCGACCTCTAACCCCGCTTCTTTATTTTGCTCCACCTTCGCTTTATACGCATGAGCACGGTTCATAAGACCTTTCGGAGTTAGGCAAGCTAAAATCCAAGCTAATTCTAGAATTTCTGGTACTTCTGTTTGCCGATAAAAAACAACATCTTCCCCAAGTCCAAGCGATAACCAAGTAGCTGCTACCTCTTTCGTATAACTGCTGAACTTTTCTGAATCATGCACAGCATTTAATGCATGATAATCAGCTATAAAGTACAATGCTTTTCCTTCATTATTCTTTGACATTTGTAATGCAGGTTTAATCGCACCAATATAATTCCCTAAATGCGGATAACCTGTCGGCTTAATTCCTGTTAACATTATTTTTTCACTCACACTAACTCCTCCTTTCGCAAAATAAAAAGAGCCCCTCATCCTTAAAAAGGACGAGAGACTCCCGCGGTACCACCTTAATTAGCTATCATTAGCTCACTTCATACTTCAATAACGTGAAGTAACCGTCTTTACCTACTCATTTCAGTTAGAAGCTCCAGAGTCCATTCCATATTCATCCCTTACTGATTCTCACCACATATCAGCTCTCTGAAAAGTTTCGAATATGTACTCTTCTCTTTCATTGCTTTTTCGTTATTTTTTACAGTTTATCACATTTCACTTCCAAACAAACCCGAATTTTCTATTTTATATAGCAGGAATTTCCACTTCAATTGTCTAATATTATATAGGTTTGCAGAAATATTCGAAACAACTTTGGAGGTTTTTTCATGGTAAAATATATATCCATTTTAGGTTCCACAGGATCCATCGGCACATCTGCATTAGATGTCGTTTCAGCTCATCCTGAACATTTCAAAATCGTCGGTTTAACCGCAAATTATAATATCGATCTTCTTGAGCAACAAATCAAAACGTTTCAACCTCGTATTGTAAGCGTTGCAACAAAAGACTTAGCAGACACGCTTCGTACGCGTATTTCAGCGAATACAAAAATCACATACGGAACTGATGGCTTAATTGCGGTAGCTACTCACCCTGATTCAAATCTTGTATTAAGTTCTGTTGTCGGAGTTTCCGGACTACTTCCAACGATTGAAGCATTAAAGGCGAAGAAAGATATTGCCATCGCTAATAAAGAAACGTTAGTTGCAGCTGGACATATCGTAACTGAACTAGCGAAACAAAACGGATGTCGCTTAATTCCAGTAGATAGCGAACATTCAGCTATTTTCCAATGTTTAAACGGAGAAAATAATAAAGAAATTGAGAAATTAATCGTTACAGCTTCTGGCGGTGCATTCCGTGATAAAACACGTGATGAAATGCAAACATTACAAGCAAAAGATGCTTTAAAGCACCCAAACTGGTTAATGGGCGCAAAACTAACGATTGATTCTGCCACATTAATGAATAAAGGGTTCGAAGTAATGGAAGCGAGATGGCTATTTGATATTCCATATGAAAAAATTGATGTAATGATTCATAAAGAAAGTATCATTCATTCTTTAGTAGAATTTATTGATGGATCAGTTATGGCACAGCTCGGTGCTCCTGATATGAGAATGCCGATTCAATATGCGTTTCACTATCCTACTCGGCTACCTTCTTCCTATGAAAAATTAAATTTATTAGAAATCGGTAGTTTACATTTTGAAAAACCAGATTTAGAGAAGTTCCCTTGTCTACAATACGCATATGAATGTGGCAAAATCGGTGGTACTACTCCCGCTGTATTAAATGCAGCAAATGAACTTGCGAATGCACTATTCTTAAAAAATGAAATTGCCTTTTTCGCTATTGAAAAAACAATTTACAAAACAGTTGAAGCTCATCATAACGTAAAAGATCCTTCACTAGATGCTATATTAGAAGCGGATCAATGGGCGCGCCAATATGCAAATGAATTGTTAATAAAAAAGCGCTAAAACAGTTCCCACTGTTTTAGCGCTTTTTTTCACGTATTCAACTTAACAAATCTATAACCGTGTGTAACTAACACTTTTAATATCGCATACCCTGGAATCGCTAAAATAATCCCCATAATCCCGAATAAGTTTCCGGCAGTTAAAATGATAAAAATGATAGTAATCGGGTGAATATCTAACTTTTTACCCATGACTTGCGGAGAAATAAATTTACCTTCTGCTAATTGTACAACCATCATAACGATGATTACTTTTAACACCATTGCTGGCGAGTCGATAAATGCGATAATTAACGCTGGTGTAATGGCGATAATTGGTCCTACGTACGGAACGATATTTACAATCATCGCTAAAATAGCAAGCAGTACAGCATATTTAATACCGATAATAAGGTAACCGATTAATAACATAATACCGATAAATAAGCTCACGATAATTTGACCTCTAATATACGAGCTAATCGCATAATGCATATCATCTAGTATTCTCATTGCTGCTGGTTGTCTTTGCTCTGAAATAAACTTTAAAAAGTGATTCGGCAATTGCTCACCATCTTTTAAAAGATAGAACAATATAAATGGAACCATTACAAATGTTAAAACAACCTCTGTAACAGTACTCAAAAATCCAGTTACATTCCCAGTTACTGATGATAATGACTTTGTAAAATCAACTGTGTATTCTTTTACCATATTCGCAACATTAATATTTAAATTCTCTTGAATTTTACCGAGTAAATTACTTTCCCCGAATCTACGTGCTGCTTGTTCAATCTCATGGCCAAAATACGGTAAGTTATCAATTAATGCATCAATTTGATCTTTAATAATAGGGATAACCGTTACAACTAAAAATACAAATAATCCTAGTACGATTAAATATATGGAAGCTATCGATACGATTCTTGAAACACCTTTCTTTTCTAAAAGCGAAACGAATGGATGTAAAATATAGAATAGTACGCCTGCTAATAGTACTGGGAAGAAAATTGTTTTTAAAAATACGATAAACGGTGTAAAAACAAATGATATTTTTGTTAGCAATAAAATATTAATGAACAATAACGCAAATCCAAGTAATACCGCCAAATAATTTTGTTCTCTAAAAAACTTTCTTAACTTATCTCTTTTTCTTATATTTATTTTCTCCAATGAAACCACCTCTTCGAATGATGAAAAGCCCTTATTCAGGGCTCTTCATCATAATCTATATATCTATTTCTTTGCAGCTTTCACTACAAATGATACAATAAAAATTAACACGATTGCACCTAATAATGCTGGCACGACGTGAATCCCACCAAATGATGGCCCAAAGGAGCCAAATAATCTACCACCTAACGAAGCACCTAATAAACCTGCGATAATATTTCCGAACATACCACCTGGGAAATTTTTACCTGTTATAGAACTAGCAATTGCACCTATAATAGCACCAACTATTAATGTGATAATCCACCCCATTTTTAGTCCTCCATTTCTATTATAGTTTGTATGATTTAATACAAACATATGTATTTATCATTGCTAACCATATTTCACTATAGAAATATATTTACTACTATTTTACATATGGAGATACATATATTATATGCAAAAAAGAAAAATATTGTCAAACTCACCCATAAAGCAATTATATTCATATACCATATTTAAAGGAGGCTTCATTATCTATGATTCTTAAGTTAAATTCCACTTCTTTTGAAGTAGCAACATCCATTTTACAGGTTCAAATTCCAGCTTATAAAGTTGAAGCAGGCTACTTAAATAGTACTGCCATACCTCGTTTATATGATACTGTAAACGATATTCAAAATTGCGTTGAAACATTCTATGGATATTTTTCTGAAAATAAACTTGTCGGTTTTATTTCTTTTGTACAAGAAGAAAAACTAATCGATATCCACAGGCTAGTTGTATCGCCCGATTTTTTTCAAAAAGGAATCGCAACGAAACTCCTAATTTATATATTTAACATGTTCCCTTCTTCTATGACATACATTGTGCGAACGGGTAAAGCGAATACCCCTGCTATTACTTTATATAAAAAACACGGATTCATTACAGTATCAGATACAATACTTCCTGACGGTATGATTCTTACGCAATTAAAAAAGACAGAATACACAAAATAATTTGACTTGTTCGCTCCTTTATGTTATTTTTTACTTTATAAAACCTTTTGCTGAGTCCAAATTTTGGAGCGGGGGAACCATTTTTGTAGCTATGCTACTTGGGGCGAATCTTTTTTAAGTAGGGAAACTCTCACTTCCCGAGTCCGACAGCTAACCTCGTAAGCGTAATGGGAGAGGAAGGTGCTTTTTGCCTATGTTACACATTTTGCCTCCTTAATTATAAATATGGGATCGATATCAAATAGTCACCTATATTTATAGAAAAGGAGAATGTATTATGTTACGTTTATCTGATCACGCAATAAAAATGATGGAGCAAAGACTCCGAATTGAAAAACAACGCACATATCAAGCAAATAAAGTTGTAGATAACTTACATCACAAATACTTCTTTCAGCATATTTTCCAACCGAAAAGATGAAGAAAATGTTTATTTAATATTAAAAAACACAAGGTGTGTCTTACAAAGACTTTCCTTGTGTTTTTTATATTCTTTATAAAATTCTCACTATATTTAAGCTTGCTGTAATCGCACCTGCTATAGTAGTCACATGCCCTACACCTAACGGGCCATTTTGTAATATTAATGTTGAATTGGCACTCGTCACATTCACAAGAAGTGTATTTGAAATGGCTGGTTCGATTACTACAGTTGATGTCGTTACGTTTTGTATAAAACTCCCTGTTAGTTGCGTTCCATTTAATAGCAATCTAACAGATACTGTCTCATTCCTACCATTGGCATCCCCTTGAAAATATTACACCTTTTATATGAAATGCATTTTTATAAGAAAAGTACACCTTTGACCTCATTTTTTTAAAATAAAGAAGCCTATCATTTCATCTATTTGAAATGATAGGCTTCTTTTTATAAAACAATTTACTTCCTCGCCTTAATAATAAAAGTAGTTGGCACCATCCTAGCTTTATATAAAGAATAATATTTCGTAGACGGCTCAGCTAGTTCTCCATCAAGCGAGCTCGATGGTTCAGGCTCTTCTATTCTCTCAATTTTAAATCCCGCTCTATTTAACTCATTTATGTATGTACTTATTTTTCTCTTATGTAATGTCGCTTGTACATTTTCTCCTTTAAAAGTTTCAAACGTAATGGGCGTTTCCTCATGATAAGAAGACTTTATAGCAACTTCTTCCGTACCATACTGTAAGTTTGAATATACTGGGTGCTCCCAACTAAAAATAAAACTTCCCCCTGGCTTTACATATGAATAAATCAGTTCCAACGTTTTTCTTAAATCTGAAGTCCAACCTAATGCATAAATGGAATATACAATATCAAAATATCCTTTCGGAATATCTCCTTCTTCTTCCATTGCTCCGCATACTAACTTTGGATTCCAATCCTTTAACGTCTTATTCGCTATTTCAATTTGTGTACTCGAAAGATCAAGCCCCCATAATTCCTCTGCCCCTTGTTCCGCCATATATTGCAACGAATGCCCACTTCCACAGCCAATATCAAGAACCTTTTTCTTTCTGATTGAATCGAACAAACGAATCTCATCTTCAGACGCCGTATACGGACCATATTTAGGTAAACAATCCACTTGAAAGAAATAAGGTGCAACTGTATCCCAACACTTTTTATTTGTAGCTAGCATTTGTGTGCCTTTCATATTATTCATTCCCCCATCCATTTTTCTTTCTCTAATATTACTTACATATCATAACCAGATCGCCCTTTTCTCTTCGCCCTGTAGTTTTTCACTTTCGCAATCGTACCGCATGCTCTTCCTCCTTCTTCTCCAGCATACATACCGCACCATCTTTTACTTCCATTTCGCGAATGATCATAAAATACCCAGCGACAATCTGGACATGCTTTTAACCTTCCCCACACATTTTCTTGAATTGACATTAACACAATGCTTAAAACTTTTGTATACACATTCTCTTCATATACTGGTTCATATGTAATACCTTTCATATCATCCTTTATATGTACATGAAATGGGTATTTCTCTAACCATTTTTGCAATGATCCTTCGCCTTCAATTGTCATCCGAATATCTTCTCGAAAACCTCTTAATTCCTCTATCGTATGAAATGGAAACTCTTCATCAAAATATTCTTTCATAAAGAGCTTTATATCTTCTTTTGTTTGCAGCAAATCAATTGGCTCTCTCGTATCGTTTGGTATTCTCCATGTATTTAAAAATTCCCGAATATATTCTAGTTCATTTGGAGCGTTTTGATTCAATTCAATCCACCTTCTTCTTAAAATTTACTTTTTTCTGACTTTATGTATAATTATAATATAAAGTAGTTAACCATCAAATAATTTTACTGGTTACATAATTAGGAGGATTTCTATGAAAAGTTTCTCAACACCGATACGTTTCATGCTTATTTCTTCATTTTTTATGTCTTTTGGGTATTTTGCAGTATACGCATTTTTAGCTATTTATCTATTAACCTTTCTTCATTTTTCTGCTGTCCAAGTAGGAACAGTGTTGACGATTATGACAATTACATCACGAGTTATCCCATTATTCTCAGGGTTAATTGCTGACAAAATAGGCTATATCATTATGATGATAGCCGGTTTATTTTTGAGAGGAATCGGATTTATCGCTTTAGGAATATGCTCTGATTTCTATACAATTTCTATTTCTTCTGCACTTATTGGCTTCGGAACTGCATTTTACGAACCTGCCGCTCGCGCTATATTTGGCTCACAGCCAGCTCATTTGAGAAAAAATTTATTTACATATTTAAACCTTAGCTTTAATTGCGGTGCAATAATCGGACCAATTGCAGGAGGATTCTTACTCTTACTCGATCCACTCTACGCTTTCTCTCTAACAGGATCTCTTATGCTGTTATTTGCTTTTATTTTTTACTTACTTAAAAATCACTTCCAAGTCACTACTGAAAACACGTCTATTACATTAGGAATACAGGTCATCTTACAAAACAAATCTTTCCTTCTGTTTTCCTTTATCATGATTTTCTTCTATATTATGTTTACTCAGCTTACTGTCGCACTTCCACTTCATATGAAAAACATTAGTAATAGCAATCAACTTGCTACACTCGTTATTACGATAAATGCGATAACAGGCGTCATATTTATGGTATTATTCCGAAAATTATTCCACAAATACAACACACTTTCGATTATTAAATACGGTGTTTTATTAATGAGTATTTCCTTTTTACTCATTCCTTTATTTCAACACCCATATTGGCTCTTTATTTGTGTAATTTTATTTACAATCGGTGAAACACTCGTATTACCTAACGCTGATATCGCTATTGCAAATTACAGTAATGAATCATATACAGCCACTTTCTTCGGATTTTATCAACTATCACTCGCATTTGGTTTTATCATTGGTAATTATACCGGTACATCTTTTACATCCAACTTAAGCGGAATGTATACACCATGGCTTATTTTTGGCGGAATAGGACTTATTGGTTTTATTTCACTACATATTTTGAATATAAAAAAAGTGGCCTCTAAAGAGGATATACACCTATGTAATACAAGCGACCTATAACGAAAAAGATTCGACCATCATATGTGACAGTCGAATCTTTTTATTTTTCATATTCAAGGTGATTATGTCTTTTACAACCAAATAAATAGCAAGCCCCTATATGATCAGTTTCAAACTCTAATCCTGGAACGTATCCAGATTTGATACGTTCTACCATTGTTTTATAACAATTATTCTCTTCTGTATATTCCTCAATTAACTCTTTCTTATCATTTTCTGTCCAGTTTTCTTCTACTTCTTCACTCTGAACATCTTCTATTTCTGCTGTTTTCGCTTCGATAGATTCCCGTATAACTTCATTTATACGGGAGAAATTATTCGTTTTATATAGAGCATACACAAATCTACCAATCCAATTAGGACTTTTCCAGCATTCTTTATATCCCTTTTCGAACCATTCAATTGCTTCTTTATAGCAATTCAATTCAACATATAAATCTGCTACATTAATTTCCCCTAAAAAATTATCAGATTCCCTGTTAAAAGTATCTAACTTCTCTTTTGCTTCTGTCGTTCGTTCTAAATCAATTAAACATTTTACATAGCTATACATGATATAGTCCGAATCCCCTGCAACTCGTAAAAAAAATTCCGAAGCTTTTTCCAGCTCTCCAAGGTTATAATGAGCTACAGCTACATTATGATATGCTTCATCCGATGGTTGAATCGAAATAGATTTTTGTAATACTTCTTTCGCTTCTGTCCATTTTTCTTGTTTCATGTAAATGTCCCCTAAGATGTTATAAGGAAAGTATGAAGAAGGATTCAACTTAACAACTTCTCTTATTAATTCAAGAGCTTTATCATCATTCTCTTCCTCATAGAAGTACATCCAAGCAAGATTATTGAGAGATTGTACGTCTCTAGATTCATGTACTGCTTGTTGAAACAGTTCCATTGCTTCCTCATATTTATTTTGTTCAAACATTTCAATTGCCTTCTCGTTAATATTCAAATAACTACCTCCGAAGTGAATAAATTCATCTACGCTTTATCATTATTTTAAGATGTAAAAATTGAAATTTCTATAAAAAATTTCTTTATCCTGTCTACATTTCGATTGAAATAGAAGCTAAAACACACGAATTTACAACAATGAGTAAATTTTTCAATCTCCCTTAAATTGGATATACATCCTGTTTCATTTTACATATTATGGTACAATCAAAAGGGTACTAACTAAACATTTACGCTCCACACTAGTAATCTAGCAATACCAAAATCAAAATTCACATGGAATTGAGGGATGTTATGAAACAGAAATTAGCTGTTCTTCTATTCACCGGAATCATATTATCAGGATGTTCAACTATAGCAGAGAATTCTTTAGAAAGCGGGAAAGGCAGTATGGAATTATTAACACCAACGATCACAGCAAAAGATAATGAATTAGAAATTAAAACTAAAGGCATTGATGAAAATAAAGTAACTTTTATTTATGTTGCTAATAAAAAAGTATTGGAACAAAAACTAAAAAATGGTGAATCCTACAAGCTTAATATTAAAGATATCGAACACGCTCATAGGACAGACTACAAACCAAAAGTTCAACTTTTCCAAACGAAAGATGATAATGATGATGGAGAAATGGTAACCTTCAAACAAGTTAGATATACAGTTAAAAACTGATTTTAAAGTTGTTTCATTATAAATGTAACGAACGAAAATATACTTTTAACAGTAGATAAATGTAGGGGGTGCTAACATGAAAAAACGATGGATTTCTTGGTGGATTGGTAACATATTTTGGATTATCGTTTTTGGAATATGGGCCGCTATTATTTGGCTACGAGATGTTGATGGTGCTGGTGTTATTCAAACACCTGAAATTAAATCAATATCACTTATCGTTTTATTAATTGCGTTTATCATACCGGTATTTTTTCAAATTATATGGCTAATCATTAATTTGAGAATGAGTAAAAAAAATAATTATACGATTTAGTTTTTTTGAATTAACAGATCAATATTTTTCATAAAAAAAGAGAGGAATCTACATCAAAATAGATTCCTCCTTTTACATTTGGACTTATACTGCACTTTTACTGCAGCACTACTCCTCTTTTTTACGATGCATGTTCATCTTTCTTCTTCATTAACGCTCTTTTCTTCATCGCCTTCGTTAAATATCCACCCTTAAACGAGCGAATTTCATACGAAGACATAAACGCTTTCGGTGCAATTTCATTAATGATTTCTAAAAGCTCTTTCTCTCTAGAACGCTTTGCGACGATATCTAAGCGATAACGTATAGAATTAATACCTTCGCCTTCAAATACTGTAACGCCAAATCCAGAGTGACGTAACTCATCTACTAATTCATTACAACGGTCTAGTAAACTAACTTGATACGTAATATAACCAATTGCTAATTTATTCTCTATATAACCGCCTAATAACAGTCCCGCACTAAAGCCAATGACATAGGCAACGATGTTCATCCAATTTGATAAATCTTGAAACACAATACCTAAACTGACAATGTAAATAGCTCCTTCTAACAATCCAACACCAGCAGCGGATCTTGTTTGATTCTTTACAAGCAAAATCGTACGGATTGTTAAAATTGGAACGTAAATAATTTGTAGCACAAAAATAAGTAGCGCTTGTAACATTGGTATCCACCTCTTTCAAAAAGTCTTTTGTCATAATAACATACATAACCTTTAGAAATCGATGGGTTTTTTAAAATTTTTTTATTATTTTTCATACTATTGAAAAACGTAAAAAAGAAGCGTATTATATTTGTCGTTAATTTGTTTACTTGTATCAAATCACTAAAATAAAAAAGGAACCCGATTAGGTCCCTTTCATCATAGCTCTATGTTTTTCGAAGCATGTTCCCTTTGCTTCTCTTCTTCTTTCACTAACTGCATATTTGCATACGCTAAATTTGCAATCATTAAAAAGTGGCCACCTAAAATACCTGTACCGAATGCCCACATTTCCATCTCATGCTCAATTTCATACATGATGATAGCTCCTAAAATAGCAGCTGCAAATCGGTTTAAAACTCCTAATCCAGGAGCCTTTTCCTTCATTACGATACTTTTTCCGAGTTTCTCCACTCTGCGAGCTAATAACCAAAGACAATAGGCGCTTACTGCTAATCCAATACCGAACCCTGTCACTTGTTTTCCAAACGGAGTAATCGTCCACATAAGTAGTAAACCACTAAAGATCACATACAATTGTAATCGATATACACGTAAGGCTTCTTGAATCAAAATATCCGCTCCTAAGTTCTCATTTTTTGTACTTTAGAAGAAAAGCAGCAACTTACACAGTTGCTGCTTTCTCTTCTTCTTGTTCTTGTTCCATCTTACGAATTTCAACACGTTTAATTTGGTAAGCGTCTTTTTCTAACACTTTAAATTCATAACCTTCCGCGTCAACATGTTGTCCTTCTTCGATTTCATGATTTTGCATCATAATCCATCCACCGATTGTATCCACATCATCTTCTTCGATGTGTAATCCAAATAAATCTTTCACTTCTGAAATAAGCACTTTTCCATCAACAATGATATGTTGCTCGTTCACATGTTGAATTGGCGGTGCCTCATCTTCATCATATTCGTCACGAATTTCGCCGACGATTTCCTCCAAGATATCTTCAAGCGTTACAATTCCGGCTGTTCCTCCGTACTCATCATATAAAACAGCCATCGGAATTCGCTTCTTCTGCATTTGAAGTAATAAATCGTGAATTGGAGTCGTTTCCATCACTTCAATAATCGGACGCATATACGAGCGAATAGATGATAAATCTTTTTGATCCTCGGTCATATATCGAATAAAGAAATCTTTTACGTTGACCATACCGATAATATCATCTTTATCTTCTCCAAAAATCGGATAACGTGTGTATCGCTCATTTTGGATTACTTTCATGTGTTCTTCTACTGAATCTTCCAGGTAGAAACCAACGATTTCTGTTCGCGGTACCATAATCTCTTTTGCAATACGATTATCAAATTCAAAAATGTTATTTACATACTTGTATTCAGCTTGATTAATTTCGCCACTTTCATAGCTATCTGAAAGGATAAGACGTAATTCTTCTTCTGTATGAGCTACTTCATGTTCTGAAGCTGGCTTTAAACCGAATAAACCAGTTATCACACGAGCTGAACCGTTCAATACCCAAATAAATGGATACATTACTTTATAGAACATCATTAATGGACCTGCCAATAATAACGTTACCCTTTCAGCCTTTTGAATTGCCATCGTTTTCGGAGCTAATTCCCCTACTACAACGTGTAAATACGTCATAATCATAAAAGCAAGACCAAATGTTAATACTGATGAAATAGAAGGATTTAAGTTCCATTTCTCAAATAACGGGTGTAATAACTTTTCAATTGTCGGTTCACCTAACCAACCTAATCCCATAGCTGTAACTGTAATACCTAATTGACAAGCAGATAAATATTCATCTAAATTTGTTGTTACCTTTTTCGCTGCTAAAGCACCGCGTTTTCCTTCCGCAACAAGCTGATCGATACGACTTGAACGTATCTTTACAATCGCAAACTCTGCTGCTACGAAAAATCCAGTAAATGCGATTAAAATCGCAACCATGACTAAATTAAATATTTCCAATGAATCCCCTTAGTTAAAAAACTAAGGTGTCCACCTCCTGTATACTATAATGTTTTCTTATTTGTTTGTTAGAAAACATAGCCCGATACAAAAATTAAAGAGGTCGGATTTCACTTATTCTATAATAATAGAGCAAGTGTCTGTATTAAAGCTGTCGTTTGACCTGATAAAGATTTCGATATTTTTTCACGTTGTGAATCAGTCAATTCATCTAAAAGCGGCTTTAACTCAGTAAGCTCCACTTCTAATTGATGAATATGGTCTGTCACTTCATTCACTTGTTTCGAAACGTGTTCATTGATACCGAGCAGCTTCTTCTTCTCCTCGATTTTCTCTTTAATCTCACAAAGCGGCATATGCATTTCTTTGCACTTCTCAATAAATTGTAATGTCTCAAATGCTGTTTCGTCGTAATAGCGATAATTAGATTGAGATCGCTCCGCTTTTAAGATACCTAGATTCGTATAATAATCAATCGTTCGTTTCGACACGTGAGCCATGAGAGCCAACTGTCCGATTCGATACACCTTCCCAACGATCTTCCCCCCTTGTTTATATTACTTACATCATACAACACATAAACTGTACAGTCAAACGTGACGGTTTATTATTCACAATTTATACAAAATTCCAATCTCCTCCTATGATGATTCAATACGAGTAATCTACACTTATACAATAAAATTACTAAACTACTACCTAATCACTACATTGTCTGCCACTTTTAACCTTTCTTATTTAAAAGCATATCCTACTAATAATGATTGCTTGTATAGGAGGGAATTAATATGAAAAAGACAATCATTTCTCATTTTTATAATGAAGAATACCTACTTCCATGGTGGCTTATGCATCACACGAAAATATTCGATCACGGCATTTTAATTAATAGAGGGTCTACAGATCGTTCCGTAGAGATTTGTAAACTATTAGCACCCCACTGGGAGGTACGAAATTCAAGATTTCTTGAGTTTGATCCAACTAATACTGATATTGAAGTGATGGAAATTGAAAGAGAAGTTTCAGGTTGGAAAATCGTTTTAAATACTACTGAATTCTTTTGTTGTAATAATACTGAAGAATTTTTTTCATCTCTTCATACACTAGGCCAAAACATGTATGCGATTAGAATGATTTTAATGATAGATAATCATAATTATAATTATTCAAAGCCTAGATATTCTATCCCCTTAGTAGAACAGCGATACCACGGTGTCTTCCCTTATAACCCAAATCTCGGATGTGCTTGGAGATTTATTCACAATCATCTAGACGGTGCATATTTACCTGGTAGACATCATTCGCGGCACGGATATATAATTTATGACTATCCTTCATTTATTTTAAAATTTTATTTTAGCCCTTGGAATGAACAATCAAAGGCAAGAAAATTACAAATTACACCTACCCTTTCAAAAAGGGGTGTTCAAATGGGACTTCAAACACATTACGGTCAATCTCCTGAAGTACTGGACATACGTTTTTTAGAGCTTAGTAACCTAACACAAGACCTCCGTCATAACCCTGAATATCAAGAATTATTTCCAAAATTCAAACCGTAATATTTTCTGCATCGTCATCACCTCAAACATTTTCATTCACTTAATCAAAAACAATCTCATTTGCATAAAACATGAATACTGTATAAATAATATATTTTTATTTTAGGAGGAAAAAATGAAAGCTGTTATTCTTGCTGGTGGGTACGGTACAAGAATTGGGGAAGAAACACATTTAAAACCGAAACCTATGATTGAAATTGGAACAAAACCCATTCTATGGCACATTATGAGTTTGTATAGTCATTACGGAATTACTGAGTTTATTATTTGCTTAGGCTATAAAGGATATGCAATTAAAGAGTTCTTTCTAAATTACAACTTACACATGTCTGATTTCACAATACAGTTAAACGATAATACAATTACTAGCCATTCTCATCGTGTAGAACCATGGAAAGTTACACTAATCGATACTGGTGTAAATACCGAAACGGGTGGCCGAGTGAAAAAGATTCAAAATTATGTCGGAGACGAACCTTTCTGCCTCACTTATGGTGATGGATTAAGTAATGTAAATATAAAAGAACTTATTACATTCCATAAAAAACATGGAAAAATGGCTACTGTTACTGCCGTACAACCTCCTGGTAGATTCGGTTCTCTCATATTAGATAAACAGTCTGTAACATCTTTTCAAGAAAAACCATTAGGTGATGGCGGATGGGTTAATGGTGGATTTTTCGTTTTAAATCCTGAAGTTTTCAATTACATTAGTGGAGATAAGTCTGTTTTTGAAACAGACTCTTTAGTTCAGTTAGTAAATAAAAATGAATTGGCCGCATATCAACATTCTGGTTTTTGGCATCCGATGGATACATTGCGCGATAAAAATAAATTAGTCGAGCTATGGGAAAGTAATAACGCTCCGTGGAAGGTTTGGTAATATGGCTTCATCATCTTTTTGGAATAAGAAAAAAGTATTTATTACGGGACATACTGGATTTAAAGGCTCCTGGCTCACCCTTTTCTTAAGTTCTTTAGGTGCAGAAGTAGTAGGCTTTTCTTCTCATCCCCCATCCATTCCTAACATTTTCGAACAAGGTAACGTAGCAAAAGAGTGCACGACAATGAAAGGCGATATTACAGATTACCATTCTTTATTTCATGCCATGAAGCAGCATAAACCTGACATAATATTTCATTTAGCAGCTCAGCCAATCGTAACTGCTTCATACAAAAACCCTATCGATACATTCAAAACGAATGTTTTAGGTACTGTTCACGTGCTAGAAGCAGCAAAGTCCGTCGAAAGCGTACGTGCCATTATTAATGTGACAAGCGATAAATGTTATGAGAATGACGGTAGTGGCGACCGAGCGTTCGTGGAAAATGACCGACTAGGAGGTTTCGACCCTTATAGCGCTAGTAAAGCTTGCGCTGAAATAGTGGCAACATCCTATCAAAAATCATTCTTCCGCACTAATACCCAGAAACTCGCCTCAGTCAGAGCTGGTAACGTCATCGGCGGTGGTGATTGGGCAGAAGATCGATTATTCCCTGATATCATTCGGGCATATTTGCACAATCATACTTTGTGTATTCGAAACAAATATGCCGTCCGTCCGTGGCAACATGTTTTAGATCCTCTACATGGCTATATCCTTTTAGCTGAGAAACTTTGGAATGATGCTAAATATGCAGAAGCGTGGAATTTCGGCCCAATGAATGAACATAACAGAACCGTTCATGATGTCATTGAATCTGTAATAAAATTATGGAATAACCCACTAACAATCATTTCCTCCTCTACAAATACTCCTTATGAATCACCTGTTTTAACACTCGATAGTACAAAAGCAGTAAACAAACTCGGCTGGACTCCTAAGTTATCAACAGATGATTCTATCGCTTGGACTGTTGATTGGTACAAAAAATATGCATCTGGTGAAAATATAGAATCTTTCACACGACAACAAATCGATGCATTCAAAAATTTATAAAGGGGCTATAAAATGGAACAGAAAAAATGCCGTTTTTGCCACTCATTACTAACCAACACTTTTTTAGATTTGGGCGTTTCCCCTCTCGCTAATTCATTTGTAGCTCCTGAAAGCTCATATAAAATGGAACCTTTTTATCCGCTGCACACATTTGTTTGTCACTCTTGTTTACTCGTACAGCTAGATGAATTTGAATCCCCGCAAAATATTTTTCATAACTATTTATACTTCAGCTCTTACTCCTCAAGTTGGCTACTACACGCTAAACAATATGTAGAAATGGCGATTAAGCGTTTCAACTTAACGAAACATTCAAAAGTGATTGAAATCGCAAGTAACGATGGGTACTTATTACAATACTTTAAAAAAGAAAATATCGAGACATTGGGAATTGAACCCGCGAAAAACGTAGCAGAAATTGCTATCAAAAAAGGAATTCCTACTCATGTGAATTTTTTCAGTAATGACTTAGCAAAAAAATTGCCACAAGCTGATTTAATCGTCGCAAATAACGTATTAGCACATGTTCCAAACTTGCATGATTTTGTTGCTGGTTTAAAAACACTATTAAAACGTGATGGCACGATAACAATCGAATTCCCGCACTTATTAAACCTTATATCCTTTAACCAATTTGATACCATCTACCATGAACACTTCTCCTACTTCTCACTTATAAGCCTTCAAAAAATTTTAGCTCATCATCATTTACAAATTGTTGATGTAGAAGAGCTTTCAACACATGGTGGTTCATTACGTATTTTTGTAAACCATCTAAGTTCCCAATCCACTATCCATTCCAACGTTACAAACTTACTCCAAAAAGAAGTCAATCACGGACTCGATACATTAGATTGCTATCTCCTTTTTTCTAAACGAGTGGAACAATTGAAAATAAATATTTTAAAGTTTTTTATCAAAGCAAAAGCTTTAAACAAACAAATCATCGGCTACGGCGCTCCGGCTAAAGGAAACACCCTGTTGAATTATTGCGGAATAGGTAAAGAATTTTTAGCGTATACAGTAGATAAAAATCCTCACAAACAAAATCTCCTTTTACCAGGAACTCGTATTCCAATAAAATCTCCAGCAGAAATTAAACGTACAAAACCGGATTACATTCTCATACTTCCTTGGAATTTGAAAGACGAAATTATAAAAGAATGCTCTTTCATTCGTGAATGGGGCGGTAAATTTTTAGTGACAGTTCCAGAAGTTGAGGTGATTGAGCCATGAAGAAAGTTGTTGTAACAGGTGGTAGTGGCTGGATAGGTAAATATGTTGTACATTCACTTATACAAAAGGGATACGAAGTGCACGCCACGTATAATAAAAATAAACCCTCTCACCTCCCTTGCCACTGGCATAAAGTAAACTTGCTCCGCAATGACGAAGTAAAACCATTCATTTACGACGTTCAGCCTAGCCATCTCATTCACCTTGCTTGGGAAGCAGTGCCACCAGCATGCTATGTATCTATTAATAATTACTATTGGCTAAAGTCTAGTATTTCATTGATTCAGCACTTTACAACATGCGGCGGAAAGCGTATTGTCGTTGCAGGTACTGGCGCAGAATACGAATGGTTTAACGGCGTATTATTTGAAGATTCACCGCTCCTTTCCTATAAAACCCCGTATTCTTTATGTAAAAATGCACTGCACTCCTGGCTAGAAACGTATGCACAACAAACAGGCCTCAGCATGTGTTGGGGCCGCATTTTTCATATGTATGGACCTCACGAACAAGGTAATCGGCTCGTTTCTAACATTATCACTTCCTTATTAAAAAACGAGGAAGCACTATGTACACATGGAAAACAATCGAGAGATTTCCTCCATGTGAGTGACGTCGCTGACGCTCTCGTAACAATATTAGAACACGGCGTTACAGGCACCATCAATATCGCTTCTGGTCAATCTGTACAAATTAAAGAGTTAGCTTCTATCATTGCTAAAAAGATAGGAAAAGAACATTTAATTAAACTAGGTGCAATCCCTTTCTCTAAAGATGAACCTTTATTTGTCGGGGTTAATGTAGAACGTTTAAAAACTGAAGTAAACTGGAAACCAACATACGATCTAAATACAGGAATAGAAGAAACAATTTTATGGTGGAAATCATTTATACAAAAACATAACGATATGCATCATTAAAACGTAAATCCTTCGTTCCTCTCGCTAATTCCTTATACCATTCTTCTAATCTTTCCGGCGTAACAATATGATGCGTACCCATTCCTCCATGCTTACTAGCTTCAGAAAGAGTCGGACCAATTTGTAACTTTCTCTTTCTCATCGCATCATTCCACGGACTAAACCCAAACCATAATATACAGGCAAGAGGTGGATAAATCATCGATTCATGCGCAGATAAATGTCTTCCAACCGTATAACTTCCATGCTCATGATTATGAATAAATCTTCCCCTTCTCCATAGTCTCCACTCCTCTGGTAAATAACCATGAAATCGCTGTTTCATTAAAGGTATTCCAAAGTTAAGTTCCGGATAATTATAGTTAGGATCATCGACCATAATAAGCCCTTCTAGCCAATACATCCTACCTCCCAATTCATCTAGTGATTTCCAAAACTGATTTTTATCTTGCATGCAAAGAAACTCAGTCGTATTTAAAATCATTTTCCATCCTTGTACTTCTTGTTCTATCCTCATCACTTCATGATCTGTCGCATATGCATCAAACTCTGGATTTACAGAATCTCGCACTTCCCAATGCGGTGCGAATTTTTTACAAATCTCAACGGAACGATCTGTTGAACCTTTATTAATTAAAATACCATGATCAAAAAGTTTCGTATGATGCATAAGCCACCATGGCAATAAATATTCTTCATTGTAAAAATGCGAAATAACGGTTGTAGTTATAATAATCTCCTCCTCTTTCTCTATTAATCTACTTTTTATCCTACAACCAATATACTCATAAGCAAAAATATGTTTCCTAATTATTGATCAAATATTATTATTAATATTTTTGTAAGTTTTCCTTTGGTACCCAGCCCTTCTCACCATCTCTTCCTTTGCCCCAAACCCATCCATTGAATTCTTCTAATCCAATCACTCTTTCTCCAATACTCACATTTAATTCTTTCGCAGTATATTGTTTTATAATAATTCCTGTTCCATTCATATCTTTTTTTATAATTTGCTCCGGAACCCATCCTTTCCGGTCATATTTCTCTTCGTGACAAAACATCCAGTTTTCCCAGTTTTCCGGACCAGCGTAACTCTCTATCATTTTCACTACATCCCCCTCTTCTAAGCAAATTGGATTAGGATAATTGCTAACATGTGATTTTATAACGATATATTTCATAACAACCTCCAATAATCAGAAAATTAAGTTATAATATCATTATAACTTAATGAGGAGGAATGCACGCATGTACTACAACACTTCATTCGAAAACGATCAACCTGTAGGCCGTCTATAAACTAAGACGGGCAATCATATAACACATACACTACGCCTCGTCTTAGGGAACTCATAATACCCTAAAAATAGACGGAGGTACTTCAAATGAAACAAACCATTTTAGGAGCTATATGTTTATCATTAGCAGCAAGTATATGGGGCGGTATGTATGTTGTTAGCAAATACGTACTCGATTTTATCCCACCACTAACACTCGTTTGGCTACGCTTTATTATCGCTTTTGTTGTTTTGTATGGCATTTTGAAACTAGCTGAGAAAAAGCAAAAGAAAAAAGTAACCATTCGCAAAAAAGATTGGCTCCTATTCGCTTGGATTGGATTTATCGGCTATTTCATTTCGATCACATGCCAATTTATCGGAACAAAATTATCCGACGCTCATACAGGCTCGTTAGTTACATCTGCTACATCTGCATTTATGGTTATATTTGCAGCGCTCATTTTGAAAGAAAAACTAACTGCTCGTAGACTTTTATCTACTATAATAGCGACAATCGGTGTCATTATTGTAATCGGATGGGATATTGAAATTGGCTCCTATTTTATCGGAACAATCATTTTAGTTGGAGCCGCTATTACGTGGGCTTTACTATCTAGTTATGTAAAAATCGCTTCAATCCAATTCTCATCCTTAGTTATTACAACGTATGCCATATTCTTTTCACTCTTTTTTATTACACCTTTTATGATATGGGAACTACAAACATCCTCTATCGGAACAGTAAATACGTACGTAATATTAGGCGTATTATACTTAGGTATTGTCTCAACAGCAGGTGCCTTTTTCCTTTGGAATAAAGGATTAGAATTAATAGATGCAAGCATCGGTTCCTTATTTTTCTTCTTCCAACCTATTGTTGGATCATTACTTGGCTGGCTCTTATTAAATGAGACATTAAATAGTAACTTTTTTATTGGCGGTATTCTTATTATATGTAGCGTTTTAATTACTACTTTTGAAAAGAAATAAAAAGCAGGCAGAGATTCTTAGTCTCTGCCTGTTCGCATTATTGGATCTTGATCGTGAAAACCAATACAAATCGGTATATATCATAATACTTCGCTTCTATTTGCTCTACTGCTAACGAAAAGACATCCTCTTGCATCTCTTCTAAATACTGAAATATATCCACACTAAACACTCCTCACTCTTTACGCACTCCAATGCGATGGACGGGATAACATTTTCGGTAATTTCGTATGCTTATCCCCTTTCGCTGCGTTAATTTGAACTTGCGTCAGAAAAATACTATTTGTAAAATCAGCCCCGCGAATATCTGCATCTCTTAAATCTGCTCCGATAAGATCTGCTCCTCTTAAATTTGCTCCATTTAAGTTAGCCGCAATTAAGTAAGCACCCCTTAAATTTGCACCTTGTAAATTTTTCTTTTTCAAAATTGCTCCCATAAGATCTGCTCCGCGGTGAATGATTCGTTTCTTACGTGCAGTATTCATTTCCTTCCATACTAATTCGCTCGTTTCTAAAAGAAGAATGTTCACCTCTGCCCTATGCATTGGAACATTTATTTTCATTAACTCATCTGGATTTAAATTCGAAAGTCGCTCTGTCTCCTCAATTGCGGTCTCCAGCTCTTTATGAATTGGCTGTGTTGCCTTTAAAAGAATCGCTTCATTCAAATACCAAAGCATTTCATGAAGTTGATGCATAACCGGAAAAGCATCGTACATTTTTCTTGCATGCTTTGCATCTTTCCGCCAATCAATCCCTTTAAACGTACCCTGAGAAATCTTCTGCCCAGCACCGAAACACTCAAATACTGTACAACCTTTATAACCTTTTCCTCTAAGATTTTTATGTATACTACATTTAAAATCTGATTGCAAGTTAGAACATGGTTTACCACCATCTTTATTCACTGCAAAATCTACCGATGCTGCGAACGGTAATGCAACGCAACATAGACCGAAGCATTTTTCGCAGTTTGCTTTTAAATGATCATTATGATTAGTCAAAATCTATACCCCCTGTTGTCTTTTGACTATTTCATAATATTCCAACTGTAATAAATAATCAATTTTAAAATAAACCGGCATCTTTCGTTCCAATTCATAACTTTATCATTCGATTTCCTTTCAATTGAAAAGGACTATTTCTATTTAATGAATTATAATTAAATTATAAATTTTCTAACTAAAAGGAGACTTATTATGGCACTAGAAATGAAAACAAACTGTCAAATTTGCGATCAATCGCTCGAACAAGATTCTGAAGCATACATTTGTGTATATGAATGTACATTTTGCGCACCATGTACAGAAGAAAGACAAAACGTTTGTCCAAACTGCGGCGGCGAATTAGTACGTAGGCCGAAAAAGAAACAATAAAAAGCAAAGCGATATCGCTTTGCTTTTTATTGTTTTCTGAGTATATGAAATTATATCGAACACAACTTAAACATTTAAAAACTTCACACAAACAGGCTCTGGCACAGCAACATCAGATTGTAAAAGTGTTAACTTTCCTGTAGATTCATCTCTTGAAAATAGCACAAGATTATGTGACTTTTCATTTGTAGCAACAAGAAACTTTTCAGTAGGATCTAATACAAAGTCTCTTGGCCAATTTCCTTCTGTAGATGTATGTTCCACAAATGCAAGCTCACCTGAGTTTTGATCTACGCTATAAACAGCGATACTATTATGACCACGATTACCTGCATATACAAAGCGGCCGTCAGAAGAAATATGGATAGCACTGCCTTGACTATTTTCATCAAATTGTTCTGGAAGAGTAGAAATATACTGTAATTCTGTAAAGGATCCTTCTTCCGAGTTATATGTTAGCGCAATAACCTCTGAACTAAGCTCCGTCATTACATAAGCGTATTTTCCATTTGGATGAAAAGCAATGTGTCTTGGTCCACTTCCCGGATTCACAGACAGGCTATTCACTTCTATTAATGTACTATCTTTTACTTCATACGTAATTATTTTATCTATCCCTAAATCAACGCCCACTACATATTTTTCATCAGGAGTGTACCCCGCGTAATGTGCATGTGGTTTTTCTTGTCTTTCTTTATTCGGACCTGAACCTTCATGTGCCATAATAGATGAAGCAGGATTTACAGTTCCATTTTCTTCATTTATTTCAAAAGACTCAATCGTTCCTTTATGGTAATTTGCTGTAACTACTGTATGATTTCCACTATCAACACTAATATGACAAGGAGAAGCCCCTTCTACTACTTGTCTATTTTTCGCTTTTAGTTCTCCAGTATGACTATCAATGGAATAAGCAGCTACACCGCCAGATTCGCCTTCCTTAACAACAGAATAGAGATATTCATTATTTCGGTTAATCGTTACATATGTAGGGTTATCCAGCTTAGCAGTAAGTGTTACATTACCAATTTTTTTTGCTTCCGTGTCTAAAATAAACTTATATATTCCTTCGCTATTTTCTTTCGTGTAAGTCCCAACATATCCGATAAACTCTTTGTTATCCTTCATTTTCATAACCCTCTCTCCCTATATTTTTCGTTCATCATACTTTTTAAAATATTTTATGTTGAAAGAGTATCCTAAAAAATCGGAGTACCTCTTTATACGTTACCATATTTTCTTGGTAAATAGCTTTTAAACCCACTTTTTTTGATACGCTGCTATACTTTCATATTCTTCTTCCAATTGACGGGACAAGCGGATATAGATTGGCGTTAAATCTTTATATTTTTCCACACTTTCCATGTTTGGCTCATGATGAAAATCTGCACCTACCATTTCAGAAACTACGGATAATGTATCTATTTCACCTAAACTATATAAACCGAGGATTGCAGCTCCTAAGCAAGAGCTTTCGAAACTTTCCGGAACATATACGTCTTGATGGAAAATATCCGCCATCATCTGTCTCCAAAGTTCCGACCTTGCAAAACCGCCTGTCGCTTGAATTTTTTTCGGTTCGCCAATTAGTTCTTTTAAAGCGAGAAGAACTGTATATAAGTTATAAATTACTCCTTCTAAAACAGCACGTATCAGATGTTCTTTCTTATGATGCAATCCGAGTCCAAAGAAAGATCCTCGCGCATTTGCATTCCATAAAGGAGCCCTTTCCCCCGCTAAATACGGGTGAAATAATAAACCGTCAGATCCCGGATTCACTTTTGCTGCTATTTCAGTAAGCACCTCATATGGATCTTTTCCTAAGCGCTTTGCAAGTTCAATCTCTGAAGTGCCCAATTGGTCACGAGCCCACCTGAAAATCATACCGCCGTTATTAACTGGTCCACCGATTACCCAATGGTCTTCAGTTAACGCATAACAAAAAATTCTACCTTTTGGATCTGTTACAGGACGATTTGTTACAGCACGTATCGCACCGCTTGTACCAATTGTAACAGCCACAACGCCAGGATCTATTGCATTTACACCTAAATTAGATAGTACTCCATCACTCGCTCCTACTACAAAAGGCGTAGAAACAAGTACATTCATCTCTTTGGCAAACTCTTCATCTAATCCTGTTAAACTGTGCGTTGTTGGAACAAGCTTTGAAAGCTTTTTATCTGTAATTCCCGCTACATGTAAAGCCTCTTCATCCCACTTTAAAGATTTTAAATTGAACATTCCTGTCGCTGATGCTATAGAATAATCAATTACATATTCTTTATATAACTTGTAAAAAACATATTCTTTAATAGAAATGAATTTATAACTTTTTGCGAATAACTCTGCTTGCTCATTCTGTAGCCAAACTAATTTCGAAAGTGGTGACATCGGATGAATTGGTGTCCCAGTACGAAGGTAAATTTCATGACCATTCATATCATTCTTTATTTTCTCCGCCCAGCTTGCACTTCTATTATCTGCCCAAGTGATACATCTCGTTAACGGCTTTCCCTTTTCATCTACAGCAATGATACTATGCATTGCCGAACTAAAAGAGACACAAAGAATATCATTCGGCTGTAAACTACTTATTCGTACAGTTTCTTTAATCGTATTTATTACTGCATGAAAGATTTCTTCTGGGTCTTGTTCTGCTGTTTCAGGTGTAGGAGAATATAAAGGATATTCAATTCCATGACTAGCAATAACAGATCCATCAGTAGAAAATAGAACTGATTTTGTACTAGTTGTCCCAATATCTACACCAATCATATATTTTGAGCTCACCATCTCTTCCTCCTAACAAAAATCCCTACAGTGTCCTAATCATATAAGAACCATAAAAATATATTTATTTTATCTATTCATAACGTTATGTGCTAAAGTTGTCTCTCTCAATTCATATAAAAATATCCTTATTTTAAACAAACATATCGAGTAGTAAAACGCCTCCAAAAGCGATAAATGAAAGTAACGTTTCTAATACTGTCCATGTTTTAAATGTTTCTTTCACTGTTAAGCCTAGGTATTCTTTTACCATCCAGAACCCAGCATCGTTTACGTGAGAAAACATTAACGCTCCTGCACCTGTTGCAATAACGAGTAACTCTAAGTTCACACCTATCGTATTTTCAACGATTGGCGAAACGATACCCGCTGCTGTTGTTAAAGCGACTGTCGCTGACCCTGTCGCAATTCGAATTAATCCTGCTACTATAAATGCTAATACAATTGGAGATAGAGCTAAATGCTCAGACATTTGAGCAATAGCATTCCCTACACCACTATCGATAAGAATTTGCTTAAATCCGCCACCAGCACCAATAATCGCAACAATTGAACCGATTGGTAATAAGCTATCTTCTGTTACCTTCTTAATAGCCTTTTTATCGATACCTTGACGAAATCCAAGAAAATAAAACGCTGCAAAACATGCAATCAATAACGCAATGATAGGACTACCGATTAATGTGACAATCTTCATCAAAGTAGTAGACAGTGGAACATACGGAGCCGCTGCAGCTAAAACCATTAACATAACTGGTAACAATATAACTAAAAATGAAACTCCTATTCCTGGTAATTTCGTTGATTTTGTATTTACACGAATCAATTCTGGCTCATTTTCAGGAATTACACGTTTGTGAATCCATTTAGCGAATATAGGACCTGCAATAATCGCTGCAAAAAATGTAATAATGAGTGAATACAATAGTACCTTCCCAAGGTTCGCTTTATAAATACCAATTGCAACTATGGCCCCTGGATGCGGAGGAACAAGGCCGTGTACGACAGATAGCCCAGCAATTGCTGGTAATGCTATCAATAAAATATTTTGTTTCGTTGTTTTATGAATTGAAATTACTAACGGCAGTAATATTAAAATGCCTACTTCAAAAAACACCGGGATTCCAATAATAAAACCTGCAATTAACATCGCCCATGGTAAGTTTTTTATCCCAAAGGATTTAATAAAGAACTCTGCCACTTGCATTCCAGCACCTGACTCTGCCATCATTTTCCCTAAAATTGTACCTAATACTAAAATACCTACTAAATGCCCGAGAACACTGCCGACTCCCGTTTCATAAGCACTCACTATTTTATCCATTGGCATCCCAGACATAATTGCTAAAAACAAACTTGCAATCGTTAAACTAATAAATGCATGCCATCTCCACCACGATACCCCTAAAATAACAATTACGATTGATAATAATGTAATCATTAAAAGGTACATATTCATACGCAGTTCCACCCCTTTATGTAAACCCTTTCAAAATTGCTATACGATTAAGAGAACCTATATAGTTCTTTCATGAGTAAGAATTTATATATCGATATACAAATCATCTTCACAAAATAATAATTTATACAAAAAGAATCTCCCTTATCAGAGATACATGTTAACTCACCTCTCTGATAAGGGGATTTCTCTTCCATAATTATAATGTTATTGTGATAAACGCTTCGCGCGATCAATTTTCCCTTTTTTAAAAGTGAATGACACTTTCTTCTCTTGCTGTTTTCACGTAGTAAGACTACAAACTCAGTATCCACTTTAAACGATGAAGTTACTTAGGATTTGTCTTCTCATGAAAAACAACTTTCGGAAAGCACCTTCACTTTCATAACATTATAATTTAGGCGCTTTCGCCCAATCAGCAGCAAATTTCTCAATACCTTGGTCTGTTAATGGGTGCATAGCAAGTTGTTCAATTACTTTATAAGGGATTGTTGCAATGTGAGCACCTGCCATCGCTACACGAGTTACATGATCTGGATGTCTAACAGAAGCCGCAATAATTTGTGTATCTAGTTGATGAACATCGAATAATTCAGCAATTTTAGCAACTAATAGTACACCATCTTCAGAAATATCATCTAAGCGACCTAAAAATGGAGAAACGTACGTTGCACCTGCTCGAGCAGCTAAAAGTGCTTGGTTCACCGTGAAAATAAGTGTAACATTCGTTTTCACACCTTTTTCAGTAAGGTAGCGACAAGCTTCTAATCCTGCTAACGTCATCGGAAGTTTAATTGTAACTTTTTCATCGCCACCGTTAATTTTAATCAGTTCTTCTGCTTGGGCGATCATCTCTTCAGCTGTAACAGCATCTGGCGTTACTTCTGCCGAAACAGATTCAACTTTAGGAACTGCCTGACAAATTTCTGCAATACGGTCTTCAAATTTAATGCCCTCTTTTGCTACTAAAGAAGGATTCGTTGTAACACCAGCTAAAACTCCAAGTTTATATGCTTTTTTTATATCCTCAAGATTTGCAGTATCAATAAAAAATTTCATGATTAATTCCCTCCAGTTTTTAAACGTTGATGAGTTACATGTTTAATATGCTTATCCCGTAAAAGCCCGATTTGTGTGGAATGAAGCCCCTACTTATTAAAGTTTCACTTTATTTCTTTTCTACTGCATGTCCGCCAAATTCATTGCGCAGAGCTGCTACAACTTTTCCTGTAAATGTATCATTGTCTAATGAGCGGTAGCGCATTAATAGAGACATTGCGATAACAGGAGTTGCTGTTTGAAGGTCTAATGCTGTTTCTACTGTCCATTTTCCTTCACCAGAAGAATGCATAACACCCTTAATCTCATCCAGTTTTGCATCTTTAGAAAATGCATTTTCTGTTAATTCCATTAACCAAGAACGAATGACTGAACCGTTGTTCCATACTCTTGATACTTTTTCATAATCGTAGTCAAATTCACTTTTTTCTAGAATCTCAAATCCTTCACCAATAGCAGCCATCATACCGTATTCAATTCCGTTATGAACCATTTTTAAGAAGTGACCACTACCAGCTTTTCCAGCATATAAGAATCCATTTTCTACAGCAGTATCGCGGAAGATAGGTTCAACGATGTCCCAAGCTTCTTGATCTCCTCCGATCATGTAACAAGCACCATTACGAGCGCCTTCCATTCCACCAGAAGTTCCTGCATCCATAAAGTGAATGCCATCTTTCTTTAATTGCTCATATCGGCGGATAGACTCTTTATAATGTGAATTACCAGCTTCAATTAAAATATCTCCTTTTGATAAAAGTGGTGTAACCTCATCAATAACAGAATCAACAACAGCGTGTGGTACCATTACCCAAAGAATTCTTGGTGATTGTAATGACTGAACAAGTTCACTTAAACTAGATGTACCTGTTGCCCCGTACTCTTTCATTTCTTCTACTGCGCTCGTATTTAAATCAAACGCTACTACTTCATGTTTATGATCCATTAAATTTTTCCCTAAATTTAATCCCATTTTACCTAACCCAATTAATCCTACTTGCATAATATAATTCCTCCTCAAATCATCTTTTATTAAAAATCCATATCACTACAATCTGGAATACCTTTCAGCACTGAAATGTTAGTATGTACAGAAAGGTATTCACAGTCATAGCTTAAGAATTCAACACATTTTTTGTAATTTGAACAACATTTTCTGTCGTAAATCCAAATAGATTCATGACTTCAGCTCCAGTACCTGAAGCTCCAAATGTTTCAATTGATATTACTTTTCCTTCTTGTCCTACATAACGTTCCCAACCGAGAGATACACCCATCTCAAGAGATACTCGTTTCGTTATAGAAGACGGAAGAACGGATTCTTTATATTCGTTCGATTGGCGATCGAATAACTCCCAGCTCGGCATTGCAACGATGCGAACAGAAACTTGATCTTCTTCTAATTTTGCTTTCGCACTAGCAGCTAAGGATACTTCAGAACCTGTCGCAATTAAAATTACATCCGGATTTTCATTTGTTTGTGTTAATACGTAAGCTCCTTTAGAGAAATTCTCTATGTTCGCTTTCGTTTCATTAAACACCGGTAAATTTTGACGACTCAGTACTAAAACGACTGGACCATCCGTTTGCTGTAAAACATACGCCCAAGCACTTGCTGTTTCATTTGCATCTGACGGGCGGATAACTGTTAAACCAGGAATTGCTCGAAGAGCTGCCAATTGTTCAATTGGTTCATGCGTTGGACCATCTTCTCCTACAGCAATCGAATCATGTGTAAATACGTAAGTAACAGGTAACTTTTGCAGTGCAGCCAGTCGAATGGACGGACGAAGATAATCATTAAATACAAAGAATGTACTTACGAAAGGTTTTACTCCTCCATGAAGCGCCAATCCATTCGCTGCAGCGCCCATTGCATGTTCACGTACACCGAAATATATATTTCGTCCAGCATATGATTCTACTGCATATACTGCTTCACCTTTTATATCTGTCATCGTAGAATGAGAAAGATCCGCACTTCCACCGAAAATAGAAGGAATCGATTTCACATAATGATTAATAGCTTCCCCACTTGCAACACGAGTGGAAATCGTTTTTTCAGTATCAAAAGATAGAATGTCTTTTGCTTCAATTAAAACCTCACCTGTAATCGCTTTTTCTAATTCATCTGCCAGTGTAGGATTCGCTTCTCTGTATAAGTTGAACTGCTCATTCCAGTCATTGTCTTTTTCAATACCTTTTTGTTTTAGTTCATTAAAATGAGCTTTTACTTCTTCAGGTACAAAGAAATCTTCCTCATAATCCCAACCATACACTTGTTTTGTCGCTGTCGCTTCTTCTACTCCAAGCGGATTACCATGTGCTTTGTTCGTTCCAGCAACTTTTGGACTTCCATAACCTATAATGGTTCTAATTTCTATAAGAGTAGGTTGATCCGTATTTTCTTTCGCTGATTGAATAGCTTTTGTAATCGCATCAACATCGTTTCCATCTTCAACTCTTACATATTGCCAATGTACAGATTCTGCCCTTTTCTGAATATCTTCAGAGAAAGCAATGCCTAATTCACCATCAAGTGAAATTTCATTTGAATCATACAGTACAATTAACTTGCCAAGTTTCATATGTCCTGCCATTGACATCGCTTCATAAGCGACACCCTCCATTAAGTCACCATCTCCGACTAAAGCATACGTATTGTGATCTATAATAGAGTGACCATCCTTATTGAACTTCGCTGCTAAATGAGCTTCTGCCATTGCCATTCCTACAGCATTAGCAATCCCTTGTCCTAACGGGCCTGTAGTCGCTTCAACTCCAGGAGTATGCCCAAACTCAGGATGTCCAGGTGTTTTACTATTTAACTTTCTGAAATTTTTCAAGTCATCAATTGAAACGTCATATCCAGCTAAATGAAGTAGGCTATATAACAGACTAGATCCATGTCCCGCCGATAAAACGAAACGATCACGGTTAAACCATTCTGGGTGATTAGGATTGTAATTTAAATGATTCGCCCATAATGCATAAGCCATTGGTGCTGCTCCCATCGGAAGACCTGGATGACCTGAGTTTGCCGCATTAATAGCATCAATCGATAACGTACGAAGTGTATTCACTGCTAATTGATTTATGTTTTGTGTCATAGTAATCGTCCCCCTAAATGCTTTCATTAAAGAAAGTACTTATTTTTCCGTCTCTTGATCTAACCACCATTTAAATCCACTTTCTTGTAACAGTTCATTAGACGCTTCTGGACCATATGAACCAGACTCATATTCATGAAGCGGTAATAAGTTTTCCTCGAACGCTTCAAGAATTGGTTGTACCCATTCCCATGACAATTCAACTTCTCTCCAATGTGCAAAGAATGTAGCGTCTCCACTCACAGCATCATGAATGAGTCTTTCATACGCTTCAGGTACTCCCACATCCGCTTGCTCACAAGTAAAGTTAATACGCATCGGTTCAATTTCTCCATTTTTCAATGGATTTTTACTGTTTAACTGTAATGAAACGTTCTCACCTGGGCTAATTTCAATTATTAATAAGTTAGGTGCTGCATTTGGATTATTATCTTGATATTGCTGTTTTAACGTATTTTTAAATTCGATTACAATACGAGTAGACTTTTCTTTCATTCGTTTGCCTGTTCGTATATAGAAGGGAACGCCAGTCCAAAATGGATTATCGATCCACAGGCGAGCAGCAACAAATGTGTCTATGTTAGAAGAAGGATTTACTCCTGGCTCCTCTTTGTATGCTACAACTTGCCCGCCTTTTATCTCACCTGCAGCGTATTGTCCGCGAATGATATGGCTTTGAACGTCTTCTTTTTTCACTTTACGAAGCGTTTCCATTACCTTTCGCTTTTCCTCTCGAATTTCACATGCATTAACCTTTTCCGGCAGATTCATAGCAGTCATCATTAATATTTGTAACATATGATTTTGAACCATATCTCGAACGGCCCCTGCCTGGTCATAATATCCTGCCCTTTCTTCAACCCCAACTGTTTCACTCGCTGTGATTTGCACATTCGCTATATGTTCTTTATTCCAAATTGATTGGAGAACAGGATTTGCAAATTCTAATGCTTCAAGGTTTTGAATCATCGGTTTACCTAAATAATGATCAATACGGTATATCTCGTCTTCTTCAAACGTGCGACTAAGCTTATCGTTAAGCTCACGAGCAGATGTAAGGTCGTGCCCGAATGGTTTCTCAATCATCAGACGTTTCCATCCATCCGTTTTATCAAGTCCGCTTTCCTTAATATTTAAAGCAATGGTCTCGAAAAATTCAGGAGCAACGGAAAGATAAAACATTCTATTTCCTTTTATATGTAATTCTTCTTCCCTTTCACGAACGACTTGTAATAACCTCTCATAGTCTTCCGGCTTACTCACATCTAATGGACAATAGCGAAAATTATCTAAAAAACCTTCCAGTTCCGGAGTACCTTCTTCTCTATGACGGGAAAACGTCTCTATTGATTCTTTTATTCTTTCTTGAAAATCTACATGAGATACTTGACGTCTCCCAAGCCCGATAACGGATATTTGCTTTGGAAGCTTTTGATCTCTATATAAATTATATAGTGCTGGGTAAATTTTGCGTTTCGCTAAGTCCCCTGTCGCTCCAAATAAAACAAAGGTCATTGATTCCAATTTCAGTCCCCCTCTTGTTGTATAATCCTTGTCAATATTTTAAAAATGAATTGTACAGAAGCTCATGTTTTATAAAAACAAAGAGTTATCAAATCCCAATTCTTTTTATACCTTTCGCTTTTTAATTGTCCCCAATATTAATAGTGGCAATTCAAAGCATTTCTACCACAACTTACTTATTTATAGAATTTAACGAAACATTTTATATCCGATTACTTTTAGTAATTAAATAATCTTATGTCTAATATATTAACCACATAAATTATTATCGTCAATAAAAATGTCTTGAATTACATACGATTTATTTCGTAATACTTTTCTAAGTGTATTCCTAGTTACCATTCATTTTCAAAGATAATGATCGTTATAATAAATATCATTTTTATCAAAATATTCAATTAATTTATCACTAAACTCACGAGCAGACGTTACATTATAACCAAAAGGCTTCTCTATAATAAGACGATTTAATCCTTTTGTAGCTCACAATCCACTTTCTTTCTTTCTTTCCTTCATTCATATAAATCTATACTTTTCATATTTCTACTCAAAATTGATAGGCAATACTGTAACACCACATTGTTGCCTATTGTAACCGTTATAACTTTCTTTGTGCTACGAGTGTTATTATAAATCGGCCATAACATGAATAGCAGTACGTACTTTAAAGTGATGTAGGCACTTTAAAATACCTATACTAAGTGAGTAATAATAAACATAATGAATAAATCATGCTGCAAAAATAACATCTACCCTTTCTTCAAAAAGCTTTACAGTAGTTTTTAGAAGTACGTTACATTATTTCATTTCATTTCATGCACTTTCCTCTTCTTTATATAAAATTCTCACTAACCAAATTCAAAATATTATACTTATTTTTCGTACTTTGCTATGCTATAACCACAAACAGGAGGTATAAACTATGAAAGCACAAATTATCCATTCTTTTGGGGATTCATCTGTATTTCAATTAGAAGAAGTTTCAAAACCGAAACTTTTACCAGGTCATGTTCTAATCGATGTAAAAGCAACAAGTGTAAATCCAATCGATACAAAAATGCGTAGTGGTGCCGTTTCAGCCGTCGCTCCTGAGTTTCCAGCTATATTACACGGCGATGTAGCTGGTATTGTTATTGAAGTAGGAGAAGGTGTTTCGAAATTCAAATCAGGGGATAAAGTATACGGATGTGCCGGAGGTTTTAAAGAAACTGGAGGTGCACTTGCAGAATTTATGCTTGCTGATGCACGATTAATTGCTCACAAACCTAATAATTTAACAATGGAAGAAGCTGCTGCTCTACCATTAGTTGCAATTACAGCTTGGGAATCTTTATTTGATCGTGCAAATATTAAACCTGGTCAAAATGTTCTCATTCATGGAGCTACTGGCGGCGTAGGACACGTAGCCATTCAACTAGCTAAATGGGCAGGCGCTAAAGTTTTTACAACAGCTTCTCAGCAAAACAAAATGGAAATAGCCCATCGTTTAGGAGCCGATATAGCTATTAATTATAAAGAAGAATCTGTTCAAGAATATGTACAAAAACATACGAACGGAAACGGATTTGAAGTTATATTTGACACAGTAGGCGGCAAGAATCTTGATCATTCTTTTGAAGCTGCTGCGGTCAATGGAACCGTCGTAACAATCGCTGCTCGTTCAACCCATGACCTCTCTCCTTTACACGCAAAAGGGCTCTCTCTGCACGTTACTTTTATGGCATTAAAAATATTACATACAGATAAGCGTAATGATTGCGGAGAAATCTTAACGAAAATAACGCAAATTGTAGAAGAAGGAAAACTTCGTCCATTGCTAGATTCTAAATCTTTTACGTTTGATGAAGTTGCACAAGCACATGATCATTTGGAGTCAAATAAAGCAATAGGTAAAATAGTTTTGAAAAACGTTTGGTAACTTTCACTAAATAATACAAATAACAAATGTTTGTTGTTGGAAAATAACAGCGAGATCGCTTCGCCTTATCTTTTTCTTAAGAGGCGTGCCACAACCTTAAAAGATTTCCATCCTTTACAACAAGTAAAAAAATAACAGCTGAATTTTGAGACGGGGTCTTACTGCCCGGCAAATAGCGGGATAACATTCAAAAACCTTGCAGAAAAATTCTACAAGGTTTTTGTCTATAAATACAAATTAATCACTATATTAAAATGAAAGAGTTTGTAATTCATCACAATAATATTAAATATACGCTGCTTTAAAGGCTTGTTGGACAGCTTGTACTTCTAATGAGTCTTTACCATATAAGTTCGTTGCTACACGAATACAAGCTTCTTTTAATTCTTTAAAATCAGAAGTCATATTTAATTCATCCGTATTTGCATAATAGAAAATATCAAACATTTTATCTTCTCCAATGCCATGTACGTTTACTCCATTATGGCTTCCACCACTAGCAACCAAGTAAGCTACTTTATTAATAATGCTAGAGTTCGTGTGTACACCACCATGATCGTGGTCAGCATCAATAGGTAAGTTATTATAATGCTTATAATCCTCTGGATATCTAGAAGAGATAGATGATGGGTTTTTCATATCTCTAAAAATACGACCTGATTGTTCTCCCATTGTCCAATTGAACTTTCCGTTATTGGCATACTTTTCAACTGCTACTCCTAAAATATCAGATAACGCTTCATTAATTGCACCAGCTTCTCCTGCGTACTCAAGTCCAGACTCATTTCTTGTAACCGCGTGTGTAAATTCATGTCCTGCCACATCAAATGCTCTAACAATTGGATCTCCGTATACTAGCATAGCTCCATTACTAAATGCATTAAACCACTGCTTAGGATTTCCTTTATTTGTACCATTTGTGTTCCAACCATGAACGACAGAAATTACTTTTTGTCCGTTATTATCAAAGCTGTTACGGCCATATTTTTCTTGATAAAAATCATATACTTTCGTTGCTAAATAATGGGCACTAACTGCTTTAGGATCTGTAAAATTTGTAGAATTACTTGTTACTAAATCATCGAGATAACCCCATACATTTCTTCTATAATTATTATAATCCTTATAATTAGCAGTATATGTTTCAATTCCCTTACCACGAGAATAATCTGCAAGCATGTACGTTCCATCACTTCTTTGTGTAATTCCAAACGTACGATTAATACCTAAGTCATCTTTTCCTGTACCCGTTAATTTTGAAGGATCTGTTGATTTATTTGATGTCGCAGATTGGACAATACTACTCTCTACTTGTATACCCAATTTTTGAACGAGTTCTTTTAATAGATTACCACCAAAAGCATCAATTAATACTGTACCGGACACATATTCAGGTGTAGATGCACTAAAAGTAATTTGATATGCGTTTGTAGCTTTATTTGTAGTTTCATCTACATATACCACTTGTTTAATTTCTGGTTCTTCAATAAATGTGAGATCATTTCCATAGATGTTGAAAAGCTGTTTCTTTGCATCCTCTTCTGATAGAGTAATAGGTTGTTTCAAAACTTCCTGTTGTTGTAAATCTTGGGCACTATCTCCCGAAACGCTCGTAAGTACACCATCATCATTAATATGTGCTGTTAGTTGATATCCGTATACATCACGTCCTTCATACGTTTGTTGAAGACGTACCAATGTAGTACCATCATAGGATTTACGACTTTGCGTAACATTATAATTAACTTTGGATTCCGTATTAACTTGCTTTGATGATAATGCTTGTTCTGTTTTTCCTTTTAGTGCATCCTTTGCTACATTTTCTGCCGAATTTTGAGAAGGTGCTGTTAAATTACCTGTTCGGAACGTATCTTCCTTTGTTTCCACTTTTAAATCTTCTGTTTCCGCATGTACTCCTCCATAAGGCATAATCGCCGATAACACCACTCCTGTAGTTAAACCTACCTTTACGAAATTATTCATATTTTTACCCCTTTATAATCGTATTATTAAATTAAATAAATGTATTTTAGAATTTTAAGCATAGATAAAAAATTTTAACTATAGCCAATCGTTTTTACATACCTCTACATACATAGGTTAATAGATTGGTTTGCTACTTTTTTAGATTCAATTCAATTCATTTCTCAAAAATTACTCATTATATAAGCTATCTTTATATTTATTCATATACGTTATTTTTTGTGGTTCTGATAACATATTTATTGCCATCCACACATTCTTTTTCATTTCTAATTTTTGCATTGGTATCTCTTTTAAAAACTGATTACCTATAATAGCTTCCATTTCTTCATCAATTCTTTGTATAAGATTTTCTTCTGGATTATTTTGCAAAGAAGTATTTTTCAATCCCCATTTTGTTATTATAAATTCATTCGTTTTATTCATAGGATTAATAATAGTAGCTTTACTAGTTAATCGTTTTTTTATTTCATCATGATAGATTTTAATTCTATATCCCTCTTTTAGTGGAATGATATCTTTTACAATTGTTACATTTGTTCCTTCCATTTCCTTCGTATAAATTTTTTCACCTTTTTCATTAAAGATCTCTATCGATGCATATTTTTCACCTGCATAATAGCTATGAGGCGTTTTAGTAGTAATCGTAAAAATAGCTCGATTTTGCTCTAAGTCTGTATTTAATACGGCAAACTGATCATCTCCTAATCCTAGGAATTGAATCGTTTCATTTACCAACTTACTCACTTTCATTTCGTTAATATCAATCTTTAGACTATTATCTTTTTCTTTTACATAGGCATAATACGAACTGAAATGGTACATACTATTCGTTTTCCCACCTGAAATTTCAACCGTATACACTCCATTTGGTACGTCTTGTAAATTGATATCTGTTGTTTCAATTGTTTTCTCTTGAATAACTGTATTCCCTTCTTTTAATTTAATTTTTCCTCCTTTTAATGTATCTATTTCATTTGTATTTAAATGGATATGCAAATTCCCTTTTAGCCCAAGTGGAGCAATTTGCTGATTCGTAACTATTTCGAAGTTGGAGTTTATCGGAATATCAGGATCAACTATAGCTCTTGCTTTCGCTAATTGTGATTCAGGCACTATATAAGCTAAAGAAGTAACAGCCGGAAAACCTTTCGCCCTATTCATCTCTATTTGTTTATGATTAAGCTTAAAACCCCACCTTTCAAAAACAGGTGTAAAATCAACTTGTCCATTCTCACTATAATACTGATTCATTAAATCTGGTAAAGAATGGTCACCTTTTTTGAAAGCAGTATTGCTAGCTAGTTTTCGATAACCTTGATACATTTTTGCAAATGCTTCATCGCCAGCTTTTTGTTTCGCCATCGTTAAAAGAATAAGTTTTTGTCGTAAATCTAAATCATCATAATTTTTATTTTCTTTCATTAGAGCATTATATAAATTCCGTTCTACCTGTTCCTTTTTCCCGAAATTAAACAACCAACCAACTTGATCTGCTTTTTTGCCGTATTTACTATATTGATATTGAACACCAAATAGATTATTAGAAACTTCTCCTGTAAATATTCCTTGATTATCAAAACCAGCTTGGTATCCATGAGCGATTTCATGTAAAGTTCCCCAACTTAGTTTATCTAACCACATCTTTGTACTATCTGTACTATTCGCTGTCCAATTTGTGCCATAATAGGCACCGCCAGCACCAGATATATCTGCTTTTAAGAAATAACGATTTTGACTTTTTTTATTTTCAAACGTTGAGCCATCTAAACCAATAATTGAATCATACATCACAAAAATATCTTCATAATACGCAATTAACTCATCCAACGATTGAAAATCTTTTAAAGATCTTACTAACTCTTTATCTTTTTTAGGTACAAATAATTGAAAACTCTCCCCTTGAAGTAACGCATACTCTCCATCAAATTGATCCCATGTACTAAAAAATTGAGATACACTTCCTTGTTGTTTATAAATGGGAAGGGGTTTAGTAGCACTTTCATTCCCTACTTGGTACTCAAGTACAGCGTGCTCTTCACCGTACGGAGTATCTATGAAAGGAACTAAAGACGTATCACCTTGGATAGTAACCCATTCATTTCCTACTTGTATGGATTTTTCATTTTTTGAGTCATTAGACAATAAACGTAATGTTAATTTGTCTTTAAAATTAGGATTTGTTTGTCTTACCTTTAATGGTGTATTTCTCTTCAAAATAAATCCTAAATCTTGTCGGTCATGATATTTCCCCTTACTTATGCCCGCCTGAAATATCCAAGTAGGCTCTTCTAAACTAGTAATTTTTTTTGCATTTATTCGTTCATCAGCATGTAAGTGTATATTTCCTATGAGGAAAAACATTGTATACATTAGGCCTATAACAAGTAACCTTTTCATTTGCATATCTCCTTCTCTATTTTTTTATATACAAAATACAATAAAGCCCTCCTTCTTCACTTATAACTGTCGTCAATAAGTTACTTATCAGTGTAATTATTATAGTTACATTAACTCGTGATTATCAATCATTAAATGTATGTAATTTTGCATATATGAATATTTTGTGATAAATTCCAAAATATCGTATAATTATCAATATTTTTTCAGACATTATTCAATAAAAAAAACACGAAGACTCTTAAGTCTTCATGTTTTTTATACATGTTATTACACTTGTGATTGAATTAATTACTAAAATCTTTTTAATCGTAAAAAATCAATTATTTTTAGGCTGATAGCCGTACCTAATCTTTTACAATTTACTTATTCTTTTTGTTCTGTAATATTAAATTTTGAAACCAATTCCGTTAATTCTTCCACCTTTTCTTTCATTTTGTTGGATTGGATTGATATTTGTTCAATTGATACGGCCTGTGATTGAATTGAATTTACAGTTTGAAGAGTCTCCTTTTTCACATCCGTTGCAGTTTCAGAAACTAGCGAAAGAGAAGCATTTACTTCTTCTGTACCAGCAGACATCTCTTCTGTCGCTGCGGATACTTCTTGAATTTGACCTGTAATCTTATCAATATCTCTCATAATAGACAAGAAGGTTTGATTCGCTTTGTAAGCAGCTTCTTTTCCTTCTACTGCCTTTTGTTGTCCTTTTTGCATGACATTAACTGTATCTTGGGTATCTTTTTGAATGGATTTTATTAAATGATTAACTTCTTTTGCAGATTCTTTAGATTGCTCAGCCAAGTCTCGAACTTCTGCGGCAACCACTGCAAATCCTTTCCCATTCTCTCCAGCACGTGCCGCTTCAATAGCGGCATTTAAGGCAAGAAGATTCGTTTGTTCGGCAATATTAGTAATTGCAGCGAGAGCTGTATCAATCTGTTGTGTACGTGTAACAAGTTTATTTATTACTTTTGATGTTTCCTCGACAACATCATGCACACTATTCATTTGAAGAATAGAGTGATTTATCACTTCACTACCGATATTTATTCGTTCTGTAGTCGTTACTGCTACCTCAGCGACTACTGCTGAAGATTCAGCTACAGTTTGCACCCCGGTTGTAATTTCTTCCATTGAGGATGAGCTCTCCTGAATACTAGTTACCTGTCCTTCTATTTTTGTTTTTACTTCTAAAACAGTCTGTACAACCTCATTTGAAATACTAGACGCTCGATTTGTATCTTGTAATACACCCTCCGTAGTAAAAATAACCTCTTGTGTTGTCATCTTAACATTCGCAATTAATTGTTGAAGGTTATCTAACATACTATTAAAAGACTGAACAATATGCCCTAATTCATTATTTGCTTTATAAGGAGTACGTGTTGTTAAATCTCCAGCTGCTACTTTTTCCATATCATTTTGTAGTAATGCAAGTGGTTTTCGGATAGTTAATTTAATAACATATCCAATTAATATAATTATTAAAATTGCTAAAATCGAAATACTAACAAACATTATCATTGTATTTTGAGCACTATTATTATTTTCCTTCTGTAAAAGCTCTGCATTATTACTATTATATAAAATCAATTCACGAATTGATTTTATTGATTTTTGCATATTAGGTTCAATCTCTTTTAGATAATATGCATATGCTTCCTCATTATTAGACTTCCCTAATTCTTGTGCTTTCTTCATTTGAGTCCTTAATTCATTAAATGTTTCATGAAACGTGTTATATAATTCTTTTTCTTTAGTAGAAATAAGTTTAGCCTCAAACTGCTTTAAAAGATGATCATTTTCCTTACGAATCCCATCCATTTCTCTTATTAATTCATTCATTCTTTTTTCATCTTTTGATAACATTATTTCCATAAAGTTCATATTAACGTGATAAAAATTAGATTCTACAATTCCAATCCACTCAATTGGCAGTAAATTATCCTCATACATATTAGAGGAAGTACTTTTCCCTCTTTCTAACCCCCAAAACCCTATTAGGGATAATACTATACATGCAATACTTGATATAGTTATTAATATGTTTAGTTTTGTACCAATCTTACTGTTTCTTAATAATTCCAATTCACTTTCTCCATTCTAATATATAGTTTAAGTAATGTATTTTATACCAAGAATCCAAAAATTACGATGTTTATTTTGTAATATGTAATTTTGCATATCGTCCACTACTGATTCAAAATAACCTAACATTGTAATTTTCGTTTTCCAAAAATTCATGATCATGAACACATCTCATTAATTCTTGAACTTCTTACCCAAAATATCCGCATATACTGTGGCACCAGGGAAAACCATCACTGGTATGATATATAAATTACGCTTCCATACAAGACTAGCTTAAAAATATTTTTCTTATTGCTCATTTTTCTATTCCCCCTCTATTAGAAGTACTCCTAGCACATCACACTAATAAAAACGATAATATTAAAAAATAAGGAAAGACATAATACGTATGTCTTTCCTCTAAAATTGTAATACTCAATATGCTCTTGGCTCTATTTGATTTTCCATTTAAATCCTCACATATCTTTCTTTATAATATCTCCTAACTCCATCCAATTTGTAATACGCGGGATATTGAGATATTGATTGTAAGAAGTAGTTTTTGCATATACATTTATCGGTTTTCCTATTAACGTTTCTAAAACAGCCGGCTTATCATCAAAGAAATAGTTTAATTTTATTTCTTGTATAAAGTGTATTTTTTCTTCATCCTTCATTCCATAGAAAAAGCGATCTTCATGTACCGGAAATCCTTTTTCTATTAACCATTTTTTTGTTTGCTCTCCATGCTCTTTAGGTCGCGCCGTTATATAGTAAATTTCATGTCCCTGTCTTTCTAATTCTTGCAATGTCTCTACAGCATACGGAAACGGTGAACAAGAAGTATAATAAATCTCATCCAGCAAACTATTCCACATATGACCGCCTTCCTCGGAAGTCATGCCAAATGCTTCATGAATTTCAATTGTTTTTAAAGAATGGAATACATCCAACCCTACTTTTTTGTTTAATTTCTTATTATATAAATGAAAAGCATGCTGCCTTAAATCAATTAGTGTATCATCGATATCAAATCCAAACTTCACTCTTCATCGCTCCTTTCTGCAATCCATTTATCGGAACATATAAGTAGTTTTTATTCCCCTTATTGCTCATCTTTCCGATATGCTGGATAGCCAATAAATCTATAATCTTTTCCAATCTGGGTAAATGATATATCCTTAAATTCAATTGCATCTTTCATTTTAGTAATACCAGTCCCCTCTACAAAACTAGGCGCCAATCTACCTCCAATAATTTTAGGTGCGAAATATAAAATAATTTTATCCATTAGTTTATTTTCAATAAACGAAGCATTTACTTCTCCACCACCTTCAATAAGCAGGGAGGAAACTCCTTTTTGTCCTAAAACATCAAGCATTTCATGTAAGTTTATATGCTTTTCTCCGCTAGTAACAAATACTTTAACTCCTGCATTTTCTAATGCTTTCTTTTTTTCCTCTGCATGATTACTTGTTGTAAATATCCAGGTAGGAGCTTCTCTATCTGTAACAACGTTAGCTTCCATCGGTATGCGTAATGTCGAGTCCAATATTACTCGAATTGGATTTCGGCCATTTGGAATACGCGTTGTCAATGATGGATTATCCTTTTGAACAGTATTCGCTCCTACTAAAATAGCCGCATTTTCGTTTCGTATTTGGTGTACTTCTTGTCTTGCTTCTGTAGATGTAATCCACTTACTATCCGATAAAGACGTAGCGATTTTCCCATCTAATGTAACTCCTGATTTAATCGTTACAAATGGGCGCTTTGTCAAAATATATTTATTAAAGACTTCATTCATTTTTTTAGATTCTTCTTCACACACTCCTACAAGTACTTCAATACCTGCATCTTGTAGAATTTTAATTCCACGTCCAGAAACAAGCGGGTTTGGATCAAGTGTAGCAACTACTACCTTCTTAATTCCTGCTTGTACAATTGCTTCAGCACAAGGCCCTGTTCTACCATGATGAGAACAAGGTTCAAGAGTTACATAAATTGTACCACCACGTGCCTGTTCTCCAGCCATACGTATCGCATGTATTTCGGCATGTGGTTCTCCGGCCTTCATATGTGCTCCGACCCCACATCCATCAACTTAAGGATTTAGACTATTTTTGAAGTTAAAAGCACGTTACTATTTTCTTATGTTAATGAGAAAGGGTGACGTGTTTTTTATGAATATGAATCAAAAAC